>UQRJ01000001.1 GCA_900543345.1 uncultured Sporolactobacillus sp.
GAGATGTCTTAGGGTCTCGTGGGCTCGGAGATGTGTATAAGAGACAGGTTCATAATAAGTCGCTCCTCAATACTTCTCGTTATCCACTAAAATGCCCTTCTCTGCTTTGTCTCATACACAATCAGGCCTACCCGCCAGTATATGAAACCTTCATAAAGGTAAAGTTAAGCAAGTTTAAGGATATTGTTAAGATTGGCTAACAGATCAGCGAAAAAACGTCGTGCCGCCCTGCTGCTGCGGTTCAAGTGCCGTGGCATTGCCGCTTTGCAGGACCTGCTCCTGTGTTTGGCGGAGTGTTATTGTTGCAAATGATTGACGGCCTTCAACACCGATTTAAAATCGGAGGAAACACAAAATAACAGTAAAAAACTGCTAAATATCAGAAATGATTCTAGCGCTGGTCCCCATCATCGGTTTCTCCCGTTTCAGCATCGAAAGTGAGAACATTGGCTTCAACCTGCTGCCTGCTGAAGGCGGACTGAAACTGATCGGGGGCATACGATTTATGATTGATCGCGACGGTTTTATTGTTTCGCCCGGCCAGTGAGCGTTCTTTCGGCTCGTCCGGCGAAAAAACCGTCCGAATCGCAGGAAAACCTGCCAATGCCAAGGCGCGGCAAAAAGGAACTCTGTCTTTTCGCCGAATAACACAAACATTCGGGGCAAATGAGGTGACGATCATCTTCTTCATTTTACGATCGTTGCGAATCGTCGCTGCCGCCTGCGGATCGTTGATTTGCACCACAAAGACGTCCCACAGCTTAATTTTACCGTAATCGCTCGTCCAATCGGCAATCGTTTGCCAAACATTTTCCGGCACCGGCAGTTTACTATAACGCCGGATAAAATCACGAATCTGGGCAAATGACCAGCCGGCTTCGACCGACTGCTGCAAGCGTTCTTTCGACCATTCGAAAATCAGCGCCGTATCCGCTTTTTTCATGTGGGCAAACGTCTCTATCCGCCAACAGATTGCCGGAAGTATATTTTCAGGAACGATGATTTCCAGATTCGGCTGGACATAAATAGCTTCTGTTAATCGTTCATTTTTCGTGTCCGCCTCGTCACTAAGATCCGTTGCCCGGGCCCACTCGGTCAAACGCCAAACGTCTTGCTGCCCGACTTTCCCCGTTTCAATGAGGCCAAAGAGGATAAGCGGCCGATAAATGAAGCGATCGAAAGCCTGACGATCAAATGCAATCTTATTGCGATTGCACCATTTATTAATCATCTGAAACACTTTTCCACGCGATACCCACGATAACCCGCACGCGCAAAAAAGACGTAAACAAATGAAAACCGGGAACGGCCGGGCAGCATGCAGCATCTGCAAACGATCGACATAATATTGATAAAAAGTCAACGACCATTGAGTGTACGAGACATGCAAAAAGGCAGCCAATACACCGGTATGAATCTGGACGGACGGAGGGAACAGGCTAATTAACCCGACCTGCCGGGCATAACTCAGCCAGAAATCAATCGCGGCACAACCCGAATCGCTGTGATAACCGACCGGGGCGAACCACTTGTCACCCAGCCGGCACTCCTCGGCCATGCGTTTTTTCCAACGTTTATAGACGTCGCCCTGCTGCGTGACGGGTACATTTTCATGCGCCAACGTCGCCAGCACATGCAGCATATCATGATGAGATGCCAAACCCGTACGATCACTGGGCGTTACATCCTCGTCACGATAAGTCGGAAGATCGGCTTTCTCTTGTTCAATCATCGCTGTCAATTGTTTTTCCATGACTAAGCCATAGACCTCATCCGGTACGCATAGACAACGCCGCCAGTAGACTTGCGCCGCAAAAACGAGGCCCTTGCTGATCAATGCGTCGATAATGACATGCTTTCGTGCGATATCGCTGCCGATGCCGCCGCTCCGGCGCTGCAGATCGACACCGCCGATACCCTCGTCGACATTCATGCACAGTAGTGCCAGCATCGTTGATTCAGCTTCCGTCAATTTTTGCAGATGTCGCTCTAGAGCCTGCGGACCATACTGCGGAGCCAGTTTCTTCGCCAATTGCTTCGCATCGGCTTTCAGATAATCTTTCGGTTTTAGGCCGAAAAAGCGAGCGACTTTCCGCACGTCCCTTTTCGGTAGCTGGCCAAGAAATTCGGCAGCTTGCACATTAGAGCCCTCCTTCTTTTTGTTTCTTGTGCCGGTACTCCGCCAGCGAAACAATACCCGGCCGCAGTGATAGCTCCGGTGCACGGCCGATTTCTTCCGCTTCGACAATATGATACTCATAGCCCTGTTCGGTTAAAAAGCGCTGCCGCTTCATCGCGAATTCTTGTTCTCGTGTATTTTTCGTCACTACTGAATAAAAAGAGGCTTGGACACCCCTTGCTTTCGGACGCAAAATGCGACCGAGCCGCTGCGCCTCTTCCTGGCGTGATCCGAACTGGCCGGAAATCTGAATGGCAACATTCGCATCCGGCAAATCAATCGCAAAATTTGCCACTTTAGAAACGATCAGGCAAGAAATAGCGCCGCTACGAAATTGACCGTACAGTTCGTCGCGCTTTTTCATCGACGTATGGCCGGTAATCAGCGGTACCGGAATGAATTGCTGCAGTCGCTTCAGTTGGTCGATATACTGACCGATAATCAAAATTTGATCGCCACGGTGCTTCTCAAGCAGTTGCCGCACAATATTCAGCTTGTCGGCGGCTTCGGCAGCCACACGGATCTGCCCTCGTTTCGGCGCGGCGGCATAAGCGATCCGCTCTTTATCGTTCAACGCCACACGAATCTCCGTACAACTCGCCGTGGCAATCCAACCGCTGCGCTCCAGCTCCTTCCACGGAACATCGTATCGCTTCGGTCCGATCAGCGAAAAAACATCGGTTTCCAGTCCGTCCTCGCGAATCAGCGTTGCCGTCAAGCCAAGACGACGGCGCGCTTGAATATCCGCCGTCACTCGGAAGACCGGCGCCGGCAACATTTGTACTTCATCATAAATAATCAGTCCCCAGTCGCGTTTCGCAAATAACGCTAAATGATCGAAGCCGGCATCTTTGCTTTTTCGATAACTGACGATTTGATAAGTAGCGACCGTGATCGGACGGATAGCTTTACGCACACCGGAATATTCGCCGATTTGATCGTCCGTTATCGTCGTCTTATCGAGAATCTCAGCAATCCATTGCCGCGCTGCCGTTACACTCGAACATAAAATCAGCGTTTCGGCACCGACTGCTGCTGCCGCGGCAATCCCGATCACCGTCTTCCCCGCACCGCAAGGCAGAACAAGCACTCCGTTTCCGCCTTGCGAAGAACCGCTTTGATAAAAACTATCCACCGCTTCCGTCTGATAGGGACGCAATGCGAACGGTTCGCCGCCGATCGTTGCCTGTCGCAGAGAGAATTGCAGCGGTGCCCCATCGGTGTATCCGGCCACGTCTTGGACCGGGTAACCGATTTTAATCAATTCCTGTTTCAATCGACCGCGGGCGTGCGCATGAACTTCAACGCGATTGCTGCCGATCTGTCCCTTAATAAACGAGTGCATACTTTTAAAACGAAAGATATCGGCAAGTACTGACGGTTCGCGGCTACTTAGATACAACCGGTCATTTTCCTTTTCCAAGCGAAGTAAACCGAAGCGTTGAAACTGATCGCGGATCTCCTGAATCACATTTGGAGCGACGGCAAATTTACTATATTTTTTAAACAAGTTGAGAATCTGGTCCAACGTGCGCCCCGCCGACGCGGCATTCCACAACGACAGCGGCGTCATGCGATACGTATACACGTGTTCCGGACTTTTTTCGAGTTCGGCAAAATCGCCCAGTACATTGCGAATTTGCGGAGCATCCGGATGATCGACTTCAAATAACACCGTCATATCCGATTGAATCATCAGTGGATTATCAGGTCGATAGCTCATAATCAACACTCCCTCGAGCAAATTCATCATTATATACTCTAAAAAAAGATCAGACTCATACATAGCATGGCCACTATGTGTCTAGCATATCTTCATAATGGGCAACTGTAAATGTAAAAATAGCCGGGGAGCCAGTCAGTTATCAACTGGTTCCCCGGCCATCATTGAACTTTCCGAACGGACTAGGCCTCATGATTCGTTATCAGGCAAAATCACCTGGCGAATCGCCCGGTCCCACACCGCTTCGGCAAACTGTTTTCCAAGTTGCAGTGCCTGCTTTTCTTCCTCATCCGACATGCTGAAATCAACCTTAAAATCGGCTATAATCGGCTCGGCCCCCAATTCCGCGAGCTTCTTATGAATGACATTGACCGCCTCACAGTAAAGTTCATAACTCGTATCGCCGGCGCCGAATACGCCGCACGGCATCCCGTTTAAGTCGACGCGATCCAAATCATCGTAAATATCCTGCGCCTCATCAAGCAACTCGCCGTCCCCGGTCGTCCCGCTGCCTAGCAGTAAGGCATCATAATCGTTGATCTCAGTGGCCGTCGCACCAAAGGCATCTTTCACTTGCGGCTTAATGCCTGCTAATTGCACCCCTTCGGCCATTTTTTGCGCCATCGCCTGAGTATGGCCCATTTCGCTGGCATAGAGTACAAGAATCGCCGGCGTACGAACCGTTTGTAGAAACCGTTGCACAAGCAACGTCTGATCCCGGGTTTCCGGCGCGTATAGCAACGTCACCGACTGCTTTTCCCGTTCTTGCAACAGCCGGCGCATACAATGTCGTTTTGCCGGATCCTCGCGCAGCGCTCTTTCATAAGCGGTAAGGGAAGCCGGCGATACATTTGCCAGTTCCCCGATCCATTGATCCGCCGCTTGTTTTTGCGGTGGCTGTCCCCTGGTGATCAAAGCACGAAAACCATCGCTCCTGGCCATCGGTTCGGCTAATGATTTGATCTGAACGTTCATCATACTCACTCCTGCCGTAGCAAATCTATATAAATGAGAATTGTTCTCAATATATAGAATATTATACTCACAGGAAAAACGAAAGCAATTGGCTTGATAGGTCCATTGCTTTGAAACATGGTCGCTTTAATAGTGCGCGACATGTCCGTCAATATTTCAGTCATTATTCGGCATTGGGGTCAATTTTGAAATTGGAAGAGGTATACATTCACGGATGGGCAGCGCGTTACGAACCGTTTTACTTAAATTGTTTGAGGTAACTATTCATGATACTCGTTTATTGTTCCGAAAAAATTTCATTGGCAAACCTTCTTTAGCCAAACTATTTTCTGATTCTAATGGATTAAAAAACACCACATGAGACGAAATTCCTATGACTTAATGCGCAACCCAAGAATGGCACATACGTTCTCTTCCGTCAATGACCAATCAGATAAAAGTACGCAACTATTTCGTCTACTCCGATCATACCTATCATTATTAAACGAATAACACGTACTCAGCTACGCGCACCCGAACGGGCACTCGCCCATTTTTACACGTTTTCCGCCAATTCCTCCAGTATCTTTTTTAAGAAGGCGGCATTGATTTGTCCGGGCGCCGAAGCCCGACCGAGACTGCCGAAGGTGATCGCCGATCCGGTCAGGCAGCCGCCGATGCGCGAGATCTTGCCAAGTTGCCCCATGGCCATTGTTACGATAGGAATATTCAGCCGTTTCTGCATCGATAAAGTAGCGCTCATCAATGTCAGCACGTCTTCGGCAGACTGCGGCATGACGGCAATTTTAGCGATATCGGCATGTTCGGCCGCCATAGCCGCCAGCATCGTTTTCAGTGTGTGGTATGGCGGCGTGCGCTTGAAATCATGATGGCTCAAGATCACTTTAACAGCCGAACGGTGAGCCGCCGCCGTCAGCCGCCGGCGGACAGGGGACGGCCTGGACCATTCGATATCGACGGCCTCGGCCGCTTGCTGCGCGATGAACCCGTTATACAATCGAATGTAGGCGTCGTCAGCCAATTTTCTCTTTCCGCCTTCGCGCGAGCTGCGAAATGTCGCTAGTAGCGGCATTTCGCCAAGAATCTTGCGCACTTTCACAGCAGTACGGAGAATGGCCGGCAGCGACAGGCCGTCAAGCATGTCCAACCGCCACTCACAAAGATCGGCAGGACTGCAGACGACTGTTTCGACGTCCCTGACAACCTTTTCCGGCGAGCAGGCGACAATCGGTACACAGAGTTTAGGCAGGCCGAAACCGATCACCAAACGGTTCAGCTGCACGGGTTTCATGGATTATCCTCTTTTCATCGCTCATTATAAAGCGAGCGTAGCATGCGGATCCGCTACTGTCAATTCGCCCGGAAAAGCTTGACAAATGTTTTTTGGATTGCTATTATTCTCTTACTAGCTGTAAGGAGTTTTTACGATGCCTTTATCCAATCGATGTTTGACCGTTCAGCAGAATAACGATGATTATTACTTTGGCTGGTTTAGTTAGTGTTTGCACCTGTCGGTTTTACAGATGCAAACACCTTCCGCGTTTGCATCTATACCGGCCAAGGTTTCATTCGTATTTAATCAAATCACGAGCCGCATAGATGTAGCAATGTAAATTGTCGATACATCGTGCGGTTCTTTTTTTATCGGCCCTGCGGTGATTGATAACCGCAGGGCTTTTTCGATCAAAACAGGCAACGATAGGCATCGATTTGACGAAAACTTCAAGCGGCATACTCTCTTTAACGAAGGTGACAGAATGATGATGATTCAATTCAAACAACCCGTCGATACGGTCACGATGAAAAAGATGCAAGAAAAATTTATTCAGATGAGGAAGCAAGTCTACGTCGACGGCCCCCGTATGGCAATTGTCGGCCCGCCGCAATACCTATGGACCGAACGGGAAAAAGCGGCCATTGATCGGGCGGTAACGGATGTGCCGTCTTACGTCCTCGGCAGTCGGCTTTTTCACCCTCAAGATACGGTGATCAGATTGCCCCATTCGCGGATCGGCGGCCGCTATTTTACGCTGATGGCCGGTCCATGTTCAGTAGAATCGGAAGATCAGGTCCGCCGCTTAGCTGAAGTAGCCAGAAAAGGCGGGGCAACCATCCTGCGCGGCGGTGCGTTCAAACCGCGGACATCGCCCTATTCGTTTCAGGGACTTGGCGAGCGGGGCCTGCGCTATCTTCGCGAGGCGGCCGATGCGAACGGAATGGATGTCATCACAGAAGTCATGGACAGCGAACATGTCCCGCTCATTGCTAAATATACGGATATTTTTCAAATCGGCGCACGCAATATGCAGAATTTTTCGCTATTAAAGGCAGTTGGAAAAACACAAATTCCGGTGGCGCTCAAACGGGGCATGGCCGCGACGATCGACGACCTATTGAATGCATCGGAGTACATCGCCAGCAGTGGGAACCGGAACATCATACTGATTGAACGCGGCATTCGCACGTTCGACCATAAGTACACGCGTAATACATTTGATTTAGCGTCCGTGCCGGTGCTGAAAAAACTGACGCACTACCCGATCATCGTCGATCCAAGCCATGCCGTCGGCGCCTGGGACCTGGTGCCGGCAATGGCCTGCGCCGGCGCGGCGGCCGGAGCCGGCGGAATTATTGTCGAAATTCACGACGATCCGGAACATGCCGCTTCCGACGGCGCACAATCGCTGAAACCGGATACGTATCTGACAATGGCCAAACATGTTTTACAAATCCGGCAATTAGTCGATTCTTGGGAGGGATGACTTTGACAACGATTCATATCAATGTGCCCGACCGGCATTACGACGTGCTGATCGCCCGCGGATTGGCCGGCCGATTGGAAGAGAAAATCAAGCAAATCTGGACTCCTCGCAAAATTGCCGTTGTCAGCGACAGTCATGTTGCGCCGCTTTATCAGGCGCATGTTGTCGAGCAGCTGATAAACGCCGGCTTCTCACCGTCGGCCTATCAGGTGCCGGCGGGTGAGCCTTCGAAAAGCTGGGCGCAAGCCGTCGCGCTTTATCGGCGGCTGGCTGCTGACCATTTCACCCGTACGGACGGAGTACTGGCGCTGGGGGGCGGCGTGATCGGCGATCTGGCCGGTTTCGTCGCGTCCACGTTCATGCGCGGACTCGCCCTGATCCAAGTCCCAACTTCGCTGCTCGCTCAGGTGGACAGCAGTGTCGGCGGTAAGACGGCAATCGATCTGGATACGGGGAAAAACTTAATCGGTACCTTCTATCAACCCGACGCCGTCTTCATTGATCCCGATCTGCTGAACACTCTGCCCCGGCGCGACCTAACGGAAGGTTATGCCGAAATCGTTAAAATGGCCGCGCTGCAAGGAAAAGAATTCTGGAAACTGGTCGAGCGTATTCGGCGACCGACGGATATTTTAGCTCAGGCAGATGCCCTCATCACTGCAAGCGTGACCTTCAAGGCAACGGTCGTCATCGAAGACGAAAAAGAAAACGGCCGGCGACAGATCCTGAACTTCGGCCACACGATCGGTCATGCTATCGAACTGATTTCCCGCGGCGAGTTGCTGCACGGCGAAGCGGTTGGCATTGGAATGGTGCAACTCTCCTGGCTGTTTGAACATTACCGACTATCGCAGCATGGGCTGACGGCGATGCTTCAGGATCGATTAAAGGCTGTCGGATTACCTGTCGATTCACCCCTGACCGCCACAGCGGACTTTTATGAAAAACTGCGCAACGACAAAAAGAATCATGGCCGCCTGTTGAATTTGGTCTATCTGAAAACCATAGGTTCATCCGCCTTTTATCCGATTCCCATTAACCGGGCCGAGCGCTTTTTTTCGGGGAAGTATTTTACAAGGGTCTGAGAACAAGGCGGCACATGGCCGGCCCGCTCCCGCCATGAAAAAGACAGCTTTCACTGCATAAGCGACCGGCGTCCCGTCGATACTGATCACAGATACACGAAAGGGGACAACTGATTCATGGCGCAAAGCGTGCGAATGGCCAAAGACGGGATACTCGATCATAGTCCGCTCTTGCTCACCGAGGGCTATTTGTTTATCCGCAACCGATGCGACAAGTTGCAAACGGATGTGTTTGAATCGCATTTACTGGGGCAGAAAGTGATCTGCATGAGTAGCTGGGAGGCGGTCGATCTTTTTTATGACAGGGAAAAATTTCAACGCCGCGGTGCCGCACCGAAGCGTATACAAAAAACGTTATTCGGTGCGAAAGGTGTACAGACGCTGGATGGACCGGCGCATACTCAACGTAAACAGTTGTTCATGTCGCTGATGACACCGCGGCAGCTCAGCCGGCTGGCGGAGTTGACGAAACGGCAATGGATCAGCAGCACCACCCAGTGGGCGGGAAAACCGGCTATTATCCTGTTTGACGAAGTGCAAGAACTGTTATGCAAAACCGCTTGCACATGGGCCGACGTACCGCTGATGGCGGAAGAAGCAGGGCGGCGGGCCGACGAGATGGGGAAAATGGTCGATGCTTTCGGTGCGATCGGACCGCGACACTGGCAAGGCAGATTGGCACGAAGGCGCTCGGAACAATGGATGGAAGGCATTGTTCAGGATATTCGCCGGAGAATACAGGCACCGGCAACCGATAGTGCGGCGCAGACGATCGCCGCGGCGCGCGATCTGCAGGGACACATCCTTGATGCAAAGATTGCGGCCGTAGAACTACTCAATATCATTCGCCCAATCACAGCCATCGCTACTTATATCACCTTCGCGGCGCTTGCCATCCATGAATATCCTAATTGTCTAGACAAACTGCGGACCGCCGACGACCGCTATCTGAACAACTTCTGTCAGGAAGTCCGCCGCTATTATCCGTTTACTCCATTCGTCGGCGCGCGGGTCCGAGAAACTTTCACATGGCACGGATTGTCCTTCAAACAAGGGACACTTGTTTTACTCGATATTTACGGCATTAATCATGATCCGCGTTTATGGAAAGATCCGCAATCGTTTCGACCGGAACGATTCGCCGAACAGGCCGGTACGTCGACATTAATTCCTCAAGGCGGCGGAGATCCCAATCAGGGGCATCGTTGTGCCGGGGAACAAGTAACGTTGACCGTACTGAAAGCGAGTATCGAATTCCTTATTAACCACCTGGATTACGATGTACCGACCCAGGACCTGACCGTCAATCTGAAACGTATCCCTACCCTTCCGAAGAGCCGGTTCAGGATTCAGAATGTAAACAGAACACTTTAGCACAAGTAAAAAGCGATGGATGCTTGCCCATCGCTTGATGCATTCACCATAGCGGTATTTGATGCGACCGATCTCGATTCGTTATTTAATCGGTTTGTTATTTATATAGGAAGGATTTGAAAATAGCAGTGTTTTTATCTCATACGGTTTCAGGATAAAGGTCACCCGACCTCGATCGCAAGCGACGGGTGACGGTTCATGCACATCTTTCTCCATCAGATTGACTTCCCGGCAATCATTAAAGGAAAAAGCAGGCTGCAGTGTGATTTCCCGCCGCGAACCGGTATGATCATGAAGGCGGAGAATGAGCCCGTCGCCGTCTTCCTGTTTTTTAATCGCGTCGATCGCCAGCGGCCGATCATCCGCAATCGTAAAAAGCGGAGCGCGGACATTCGTCGGGCGACCGGAAATGACCGTGATTGGATTGTTCAGGCTCCACGCCTCCTGCTCTACCCGACCGTCGACAAAATCGCCGCGATGGGGAAACAGGCTGTACGTAAAGTCGTGCACGCCGACATCGGCCTGAGGATCAGGAGAAATGCCGCCTTTCAGCAGGGAAATCCGCATCGTTCGATCTTTAATATCGTGACCGTACTTGCCGTTGTTGAGCAACGCAACGCCGTAATCCCGTTCGGAGAAATCCACCCACTGATGGGCCACTGTTTCAAATTTAGCCAGATCCCAGCTCGTATTCCAGTGTGCCGGCCGTTTTACATTGCCATATTGAATCTGGTAGACTGCCTCCGTGGCACGAATATCGACGTCGAATGCCGCCTTCAATAACTGTTGCCGTTCCTGCCAGTCGACATGCGTTTTAAAATCAATCCGGCGGTCGGTGCGATAGACGGTCATGTCCTGCACGAGACGCGAGCGGCCAAATGCGTAAGCAAAGCGGATCGTTGTCAGTAATCCATTATCTGCCACCGGTTTAATCGATTCGGCCCGCAGTTCTTTTTTCTTTTCATTGAAAAAAATATCAATGTTCCAAGCATCGAAGGTCAGCGGTTTATCTTCGAACAGCTGGATGACATTTCCTCTCCCGCCTTCTGCCAGCACCGGACGCCGGTTCTGTTTATCGTAAATCCATGTTAATTGACCGGCGTCATTCCATTTAATTTGATAAAATGGCGTTTCGATCACACCGGACTGCGTCGGCGGCGCCTCTTCCCCGCGATCCGCCGCACCGGGCCGCAACCGAATTTGTTTCATCCCCAATGCCGGCAGATCCGCTGCGAAGACGAGATAGCCGTCGTCGGTCGGAACGGCCGCCAGCTCGTGCCCGTCCTCGTCGACAAATGTTCCCTTTTTCGTGGTTGGAACGCGAACCAACTCGTTTCGCTTCCAGCCGGCACTGTTCACCAGCATAAAGATCTGTGGATCGGAATCCGCCAAACGTGCCTTTAAACTGCTCTGCAGCTTGCGGGCAATCGCGACTGCTTCCTCATAATCTTTTTTATTATCCACATAGACTTCATGAATGGCCGATCCCGGGATAATATCGTGAAATTGGTTACGCAGGATAATCGTCCAGCCTTTATAAAGCTCCTTTGCCGGATAGGCCCGGCCGGAATCCGCCAACATGGCCAGCGTTCCCAGAAATTCCGTCTCCCGATAAGCCAATTCCAGCTTTCGGTTCATCTTTTTCACATAAGCGTGCGACGTATAGGTGCCGCGATGAAATTCGAGATACAGCTCGCCGTCCCACGTGTGGACATAGCGATCCGTCCGGCGGACATGCTGTTGAAGCTGCTCGAAATAGTCCCGCGCCCGCCCTGTCCGCACATGAGGCAATCCGGGAATGCTCTCCATCCGCCGCCGGTTTTCCAGCATATCGCGTGTCGGCCCGCCACCGCCGTCACCATAGCCATAAGACAGCAGCAAATCGTTGTTCATCGCTCGATCGCGATAATGATCGTAAATTCCTTGAACCGTTGCCGGTTCCAGCAGGCCGTTATAGGTTGATGTCCAGTCATCTGTTCCCAGTCGCTTGGGTACCGGTGTTGTCATAAAATGCGTCAGAATTTCACTGCCGTCGATCCCCCGCCAAATGAATGTATCGTGTGGCATGCGGTTACTCTCGTTCCAGCTGAGTTTCGTCGTCATAAACGTGCGAATGCCGGACTTCTTCAGGATCTGCGGCAACGCCCAGGAATAACCGAAAACGTCGGGCAGCCATAAATAATGAACAGCCTGATTGAACTCTTTTTTTATAAACCGCGAGCCATGAAGGATTTGCCGCACCAGCGACTCCCCCGAAGGAATATTGCAATCGGCTTCCAGCCACATGGCGCCGTCGATTTCCCATCGTCCTTCCGTCACCCGCCGCTTGATCTTCTGGAAAAGTTCCGGATAATCCTCTTTGATGAATTGATAAATCTGCGGCTGGGTCTGCAGAAAAACATATTCCGGATACTGATCCATTAACCGCAAGACGGTTGAAAACGACCGCGCCGCTTTCTCCCGCGTGTGTTTCAGACGCCATAGCCAGGCGACATCGATGTGGGTATGACCGACAGCCGTTACCGTTCGAAGCGAATGTTTTTCCATGCCCTCCAGAGCACCGCGCAGCGAGCCTGCGGCCGACCGGCAAGACCGATAGAAAGCCTCCGAACCCGGCTGTGACCAGTCAATATATGTAAAAGCCCGGTCCAGTGCCGCCAATAATAGATCGCGTTCCGGCCGGCTCTTTTCCAAGACGGCCGCAGTGCCAAGCATATTTTTCGCCATATAGAATAAATCATCGGTTTCGGTATCGAGGACGGCATAATCCGCATAACGGAAAAGATGCACCATGGCACGCGGCGCACCGCCGCCTTCCAGTCCCGACCATAGCTTCAGCGCTAATTCGATCGTTTGTCCGGCATATTTTTTATCGATAAACACTTCCCGGTGATTTGAATCTACGCCTTGATACGGACTGCCATTGACAAATAGCAGCGACTCAAAGCCGGAGTTATTCCCGCCGCCGGTCCGGCCCAAGTCAAATAGCCACAGCGGCCGCTCATCTTCAGCCGGCACTTGAAACGATGTGCGTAACCAGATGTATCGGTCTCTCCCCTTCCATGTCTCTCCCGTAGTCACCGCCCGCCACGATCGGTCCACGGCGGGTGGATAATTTTCCGCCTTCGTTTTGTCTTCTTTCATGCTCCAGCCGCCGACCGGGCGCCGATAGCGGTAACGTAGCGGCTTCAACTCACGAATCCTGGCAGCAAGCTTTTTTTCGACAAAAAACATCTGGCCACACCCCATCCTACAATCTTTTTTCATGTCTCTGCGTCGTGCAAGCCGTTAAAGCACAACCGGCGATCGCTGGTTAATCAAAGAAAATCGGATTGGCAAGCAAAACGAGTTTTTTACCTAATCCCTTTGCGTAACTGCCCGCTACTTCGATTCTGAGAAAACGACAACCTGGGAAAGAAGCGGTCAATGAATAGTGCAGGCAGTCTGCCGGGATCGGGTGGATCCGTTCTCCTCGATCGGTAATCAAATGCACGTCTTCGCCGCCCTTCAGATGTGTCAAACGAATAGTAATTTCCGCGCCGCTTGGCACTGTATCGCCGAAAGACAATCCACAGCAATCGATGTCCAGTTCCGGCGCGTCATAAGTGTAGGCGATGTAGCCATGCCCGCGGCGGATCGCTTGCAGAAGATCTGCTCGGCTTTTGGAAGGCGCGTAGATACAATTTGTCGGTACGCCGATCGCCGACAATAGATCGGGTCGATGAAAATCGCTCCCGCCGGTCACCGGGATGTGCCGGCCGGCCAAGAGCTGATGATGCCACCAGTCGATCGCCCGGCGGTTCCGTTCGGCAATCGCACCGTTCCATACCTCAACTGCGTCGAAGGGGACATCGAAGCCCCATTTCCACGGACAATCCGCATCAAAGGGATGATTGAGGACAACGACAGCGCCATTTTTTTCTGCTTCCGTCATTTTCTGCTCTGTTTCTTCTCGATTGCGCGCCACAAAATCACCGGCAAACGGTCTGTCCACCCCAAGAAAACCGGCATGTCCGTTGTATAACGTCCACTCCATACCCGGAATCACCGTCAACCGATCCGTCGTGTACAGATCCGCCTGCATCGCAAAATCATTATGATCCGTGATGATTAAATAATCCAAGCACAGATCCTGCGCCTGACGGACAATCGTCTCAAGAGAAAGCCGACCGTCCGAGCCGATCGTATGTACATGCGTATCGCCCTTAAAAAGGCCCCTTTCCTTTCGCTTTAATGTGATGGTATAGACGACATCAACCCCATTTTCCGGCACTTTATACGCACCGAGAATAATGGTCCATTCTCCGCGCCGAACATCGCAGCGAAGGAAGCCGGCCGAACTCGCCGTTGCGGAAATAAACAGATGCTTTCGGTTTGATCCGGACGACCCTAAATAGCGATGATCAGGAGCCATCAATGCAAAATCGACAGTGGCGTTCGGATGGTGGATGACCTGCTGATCCAAGGTTGTCTGTCGTTCTTGTTCATAAGTGTAGACGATATCTATTCTTTCGGTATCTTCCTCAACTTTAAAAGGAAGCCGAAGATACGCCCCTTCATCTTTTTTTTCGACTCTTTTGTGTATTGTATATTTTTTATCAGACATGATCGTTGTCTCCTTCCTCTTTCCACAGGCGACATCACTCATCCCTTGATCGCTCCGAGTGTCATGCCGCTGATTAGAAAACGCTGAGCAATAATATAAGCAATGATCAACGGCACGACCGAAATCACAATGCCGGCCATTAAGGCATTCGGCGGAATATAGGTCGTTCCGGAATTAGCAGAATTATTAAAGATCAGCGTCTGCAGGACCACCGGAAGCGTAAACTTGTTCTGATCGGTCGTGATCGTTACCGGCAACAGCAGACTATTCCATTTGGAGACAAATGAAATAAAGCCGACAGTTGTCAGCCCCGGAACAGATAGGGGCAGATAAATGGTTCGAAAAATCTTCCATTCCCCGGCATGGTCGATCTGTGCCGTCTCGATGAGCGACTGCGGTATCGACAAAAAGTAGTTGCTCATCATCAGAATGCCGAAGCCGGAAATTAATCCATTAATGATTAACCCGGCATAGGTATTAAGCAGACCGAGATCTTTATTTAGGCTGTAAATGGACACAAGCGTCAATTCACCGGGAATCATCATCGTGATCAGAATAAATGTCGTGATACTTTTTCGAAACGGCAAATCTTTTTTCGTTAAAATATAGCCGACAAGCGCCGAAAGGAACACTTGAAAAAAGGTACCGACACTCGAGATAAAGAGTGAATTGAAGAACGGCAGCCATAGGTTCTGATTCCTCCAGATAAAGACAAACCCCGATAAAGAGAATGCTTGTGGAAACAGCGTCACGCCCGAAGCCACCGATGCTTTAGCCGAAGAAAAAGCAACGGCCAGTACATTAAGAAACGGTATGATCATCGAAACAAGCAACACGGCCAACATGAAAAAGTTCAATAAACGAGCTGGACGCGAGAGTTGATTCCGATTGCTTTTTACAAACTTCAAACGATTCACTCGCTTTCCTTATGAAATAAGACCCGGTAGAAAAACAAAGTGATCAAACAGGTCACGGCCAAAATGACCACGGAGGCCGACGTTGCCAACCCGACATTGAATTTCGTAATGCCTTCTTCAAAAATGTAGAGCAGAGGCGTACGGACAGCATCGATGATTGCCGGATTTCCCATCACATAGATTTGGTCGAAATTGGTAAAAAAACCGATAATGCCAAGCAGTGTAACAACTTTCATCGTCGGCACTAGATCGGGGATAATGATTTTCCAAATCTGTTTGCCGCGTGACGCCGAATCAATCTGCGCCGCTTCAAATAAATTGGGATTAATGGCAACAATGCTGGCGAGAAAAAGGATCGCCATATATCCTGTTTCTTTCCAAGCAGCCGTTAAAATCATAATTGGTTTGGCTAAGCTGCTTTCCGTCATAAAATGGATAGCCGGCAACGAGAAATAGCCCAAGACGTCATTAATCAATCCGTGCGTACTTAATATGAAGACCCATATACCGCCGACTACCGTCCAGGAGAAAAGATACGGCATATAGGTTGTCGTCTGCACAAGTGACTTCCAGAAACGATTTCTCACTTCATTAAGCGACAAAGCGAGAACCAAAGCGCCGATAAACGTCAACATAAACGTACAGGCGCCCATTTCAATTCCGTTTATCAAGGCATGGACAAATGTGCTGTCGGTAAACAGCGCACGATAATTAGCAAACCCCGCCCACTCCGACGGTCCTAAAAGCCGGCTTTTCTGGAAGCTCTGAACGACTCCCATCAAAAGCGGTGCGTAAGAGAAGACGCAAAAATATAAGATCGCCGGGATCAACAAAATATAGACGAAACGATACTTCGCTATCTTGCGCCATGTTGGCGAACGTTTTCTCTGTTTTCGCATTACCGTCATCTCCCGCTGATTGATTCTTGATCGCCGACTGCTCTTAAGATCAGTCTAAAAAGAGGCAGGCAAGTCGCTTGCCTGTCCATCTGGGAAACGATCAACTCGTTTATCTTAAAACTGATCGAACTGGCGCGCGTTCAGTCCGTCACACCTTTAGCTTTCAGATTCGCCCGCATTTCTTTCAGGCCGTCGTCTACCGAAACATCGCCCTTCACCATTTTAATGGCTTCCTTAGAGACAATTTCCGTATAATCCGTCGTCTGCGGTAAATACGCTTCCGTCGTAGCATCTTTCAGAAAGCTCAGCGCATGATCGACACCGGGATTATGCGGCAGCGGCGACGTATACTTTTCGGAGATGGGGAACGGCGCGCCGTGATCCATGCCGGCCGCTTTGCCTGCTGCTGTCAGCTCGACCTTGCCATTTTTCAGGTGATAGTCATAGTCCTTAGCGCCAACGGAAAGCAGATCTCCGCCCTTCTGCGTGGCAAACGTTTCAAGTACTTTCATCGCGCCGGCCACATTTTTACTTGATGACGGAATGCCCCACAAAGAAGCCGCGCCCCGAGTCAGCATATAGTGCCCTTCGCTGTTTTTAGTCCCACCGTGAGCGACGATCTTGTATTGATTCGGATAGCTGTTACCGGCGTTGACGTTGTACAAACCGGTCCAGGCCGCCCAGTCAACGATCACCGCGGTTTTTCCCGACTGGAATTTATCACGCAATTCCTTCGTTGTATCGGTCAACGCATCGGGATCCATCAGGCCTTCTTTATACAAGCCCCTCAGCCAGCTCCAAACCGGCTTGGCAGCGTCCGTACTCCACGGAACCGTTCTTTTTCCGCCGGTTTCAACGATTCCGCCTTTCAGTCCCTGACTGGCAAACCACGGCTGCAAATCGAATAGCAGGCTTAATGACGTATTAAAGGGATAGAAGCCGCTTGTCTTATTTTTTTGTTTCAACTGTTTGAACAGCTGTTCATAGTCTTCCAGTGTATCCTCTTTCGTAAAGGAAAGATGATATTTTTTCAGCAGTGCCTCATTAATATTCACGACACGTTCGATTTCCTTCTTATTAAATCCGGCATAGATTTTTCCATCTATTTTAATATCGTCCCACTGCGCGGTCGGGATAACGCTCGGATCTGAAAGAAGCTTCGACTTCTTAACCTCACTGGTAATATCTTTGAGTGCCCCTTGCTTCACAAGATCGGGGAGCTGGCTTTGGTCGAAATAGATAAGATCCAATTTGTCGCCGGCTTTTAATTTCTGCATTAGAACCGTATTGTAATCCGCCGGCTTAATCATCCTGATCGGATAACCCGATAGCTGACTCAGCTCTTTCTGAAATGCATCCATGCCCTTCTTGTCTTTTCCGCCGGTTACGCCCGTTAACATGGTTACCGTTTGCTTTTTCCCGCCCGATTGGCTATTGGCGGACTGTCCGCATCCGGCCAGAACGGCCGTAACCATGACGACACTCATTAAAATAGCGCCTATTTTCTTGAAAACCATGTTATTTGCTACTCCTTTTTTTAATTCGATTTCCAGTGTTCGGATCAAAAAAATGAATTTTTTCACTATCGACGTTGAGGACATATGCCGCATTCCGGGACAATTTTTGTGAGACAACGGTTTTCACTGCCAGTTCACCTGCATCAAAAGTAAAGTACAGCAAATTTTCGGAGCCAAGGAATTCAACGAGCGTGGGTCTTAAGCCATCCTCATCGGCAGCGGTGCGGCCGATCGATATATCCTCGGGCCTAATCCCCAGTACCACCTCCCTTCCAACATAATCTTGCAGCGAGTCTTGGTAAATTTCGGGGATGGCAACTTCTAATCTATCCAAGAACACTGCATGACTATCAGTCAACTGCAACCGCATCAGATTCATCGGCGGTGAACCGATAAAATCGGCCACAAACATATTTGCCGGCTGCAGATAGATCGCCTCGGGCGTGCCGATTTGCTGAATGGCCCCTTTATTCATAACCACAATCCGATCCGCCAGCGTCATCGCTTCCGTCTGATCGTGCGTCACATAAATCATGGTTGCGTGCAGACGCCGATGCAGTTTAGAAATCATTTTTCGTGTCTGCACGCGCAGTTTGGCATCCAGATTGGATAACGGCTCGTCTAATAAAAACACTTTCGGTTCTTTGACAATCGCTCGTCCCAGAGCGACCCGCTGCCGCTGCCCGCCGGACAACTGTCCGGGCACCCGCTTGCGGTATTCATCCAAACCGAGCAACGCGCAGGCCGTGTCTACTTTCTGTTTGATCTCCGCTTTCGGAACTTTTTGATTCCTTAAGCCGAACGAAAGATTCTCCGTAACCGTCATATGGGGATATAAGGCGTAATCCTGAAAAACCATCGCAATTTCTCTCATTTTGACATCGACATCATTCATTAGCGTATTCTCCAAAATGATTTCTCCGGACGTCACTTCCTCTAAACCGGCGATCATTCGCAAAATCGTCGACTTGCCGCAGCCGGACGGACCGACAAAAACGATGAACTCGCCCTTGTCAATCGCAAGATTAATATTATCGACCGCCTGAGTGGATCCGGATTTGTCATCTTCATACTGCTTGCCGACCTGTTTCAATGTTAGAAAAGCCATTAACGATTCTCCCCATCTATTAAACGTGTTGACCCTTTGACGTGAATAGAAGATTCAATCCGTTTATTCATCAGTTGCTGCTGATTGAGATGTTCAATCAACCCGATCAATAGGTTCGCTGCTTCTTTGCCGAGTTTAAATTCATTAAGTTCAACAAAACTCAGCGGCGGTTGAAAGACTTCGCTGGTATTAATGCCGGCACAAATAGCGAGAACGGAAACATCTACAGGTATGTTTTTTTGGCGCTTGTAACAGGCATGGTAAACACCCTGGGCCATGTAATCCGTGTCGACTATAAACGCGCACGGCTCGACTCCCACTTGATCGATCAACTGCCCGGCTTTGATAAAACCGAAGCGCTGCGGATCCTCATCTTCCGGAAGATAAAAATGATCGTAATGACCCTCTTCCAGATGATGATCGACGACAGAACGCAGAAAACCGGTTTTCCTTTTGCGTGAAAAAGTACGGGAAACAGGTGCATTTAAATAGAAAATATGTTTCAGCCCCTGTCGGATCAGAAAATCGGTAACCATCCGGCCAATTTGTTCATTATCATTATCCACATAGAATTGCGGCCCGGGAACACCGGATGGCGGCATCCCGACCCAGACCTGCTTTTGTTCCCGACTGTCGCAGAAAATAGCTTTATTTTCCTCCGGATTTAAAATAATTTCACCATCGGTCGGAAAGAATGCATGATCTTCTCTGGCAAACGGTTTGATCAGCAGATAGTAATTTCTGTTATTGCACACGGAAAGAATGCCCTTCATGATATTCTGATGAAAGTCGGCCCAAGACTGATCGTTCACTGTCAGCCCAATCACCTTTGACTGTTTCGTTGCCAATGTTTTGGCAAAGTAATTAGGCATATAATTCAATTCTTTGGCAGCCCGCAAGATTCTTTCCGTTAGTTCCTTGCTGATCATTTTTTTCTTACTGAAAACATTAGATACCGTACTTTTTGACACATTGGCCCTTTTCGCGACATCATTAATCGTGACCATGCCTATCGCCTCCAAGAAAACCGGTTCGCTGAAATGACAACGCCTGTCATTCGCAATTTTTATTATAGGGGGCGTTTGTTAAGCGGGCGTATAATAGCGGTTAAGATTTTATAAGATTGTCGAAAGCAGCCATCTTCTGCCGGGAGTTAAAAATCAACTGATTATTTAAATACAAAAGGATAAGAGTTCGGGTTCGCTGAATAATTGGGAGAGAAAACTGGAGAAATACCGTGGTTTAAACATGTCATTTAAATTTTTTCAAAATAATATTGGCTAAAATGAACAATATGATTAGTTTTGCCGCATATTGCGACCTTGCGAACGGATCGCATAAGCGTCCAATAAAATTCGCTCGATCACCATCAACGGCAACCGCGAGTGTACTTCGTAATCGGGAAAATAGGAAACTTTTGATTTATAACCGACGAGTGCCAGTTCCGAGCGTTCGACAAGCGGACTGTTTCGATTAGTTGTCAGCGTAATCGTACTGATCCCGCTGTTTTTGCAGTTATCCGCCGCTTCAACCAGTTCTTCGGTTCTGCCGTTTAACGAAACGAAAATAACCAAGTCCTTCGGCTTCAGCCGTTTGCTGATCGTCCGAATTATGTTCGGATCATTGTGCATTTCGCTGTATTTACCGAGCAACTGTAATTTGATCGTCATTTCCTTGGCAATTAATTCGGAAAGGCCACGGGCAAACAACATCATTTTATCGGCATACAGCATTTTTTGTACCGTATCTTCGATCGTCCCGCTATCCAGCAAGGCGATGGTCCGGGTGACTTCATGTTCATTCTTGAGAATGGCTTCCTTAATTTTGTGATCAACCGTTTCAACCACTTGAAAATGACTATCCTCCGTATGTTCTTCTTTCAGTTTAATTTTCAACGAGGTATAGCCGCTATACCCTAGTTTTTGCATGGCTCGGACAATCGTCGCCGTAGATACATTGGCCTCCATGCTGAGCTGCACAATCGATAATTGTGGGATCCGTTGCAGATGACTCTTGATATAGTCGACCAGATATTTTTCACTGCTGCTAAGCAAGTTGCCATTTTCTTCAAGGCGTTGCCGAAAAGTCGCTTCCAATCGAATAGCCTCCATCTTGTAAAGCCTTACAACGATTATATCATGATCTGAAAATATTTTCGCACCGGTCATGGGATAATACAGTAGACAGAAAGGAGGTCTCATGAAGATGATTTACACATGTACGATGAATCCGGCCATCGATTTATTTTGTGAATTCGACACCTTTAAACCTTACATTGTCAATCGCAGTCATTTTGAGGATTATCAAGCAAATGGGAAAGCAATCAACATTTCTTTTATATTGAAAAAGATGGGGATCAACAGCATCGCCACCGGTTTTGTCGGCGGATTTACCGGCCGCTACATTGAACAGCAACTGCAAGCGAGCGGAATCGAGACGGCTTTCGTCCAAGTAAACGGCATTACCCGCATTAATACGTTTATCCGTTCCGGTCAATTGGAATATAAGGCCGTTAATCGCGGACCGGTGATTCGCATGAACGAGCAAAAGAAACTACTCGATCTAATCGGACAACTGAAGCATGAAGACATCCTTTTTGTCTCCGGTTCGCTGCCGCAGCATGTTAACGACCGCATTCTCGTCCAGATTTCCGAACTTGCTAAAATAAACGGATTTGCATTGATCCTGGACAGTAGTTCACCGGCCTTGCTTGACTGCCTGCCGAACAATCCCCAACTCATCAAGCCAAGCGATGAGGAACTCGCTGCTTTTTTACAGCACAATAAACTCACATCGCAAAGCGAGATTATTTCGGCGGCCAGACAATTGCTGCAAAGAGGGGCCCAGCAGGTTTTAGTTTCACGCGGTGCCAGGGGGGCTGTTTATCTGGATCGCAATCACATATTGTCAGTGAATGCGCCGCAAGGGAAAGTCGTTAATACAGCTTGCGCCGGCGATACCATGCTGGCTGCTTTTGTCGGTTCAAGACTAAAAGGGGTAAAACTTGGCGATGCCTTAATATTTGCCACGGCAGCAGCATCATCCACCGCCTTTACGGCCGGTCTCAGTGATCTTCACGATGTCGACCCATTACAAAAACAAATTCATTTGCAAAATTTATCGGAAAGCGGTGAATAATAATGACAAAAAAGATTATTGCAGCCACAGGTTGCCCGACTGGCATCGCGCATACGTTTATGGCGAAGAAAGCACTGGAGGAGGCGGCAGAACGAAAGGGCGTTGCTATTAAAGTAGAAACGCACGGACAGGTCGGCGTAGAAAATGAATTTTCTAAAAAAGATATTCAAGAAGCCTACGGAGTCATTATCGCCGCCGACAAAGATGTCAATGAGGATCGCTTTATCGGGAAACGTGTCATCAAGGTCTCCGTATCAAAGGGAATTAAAGATCCCGATGAGTTGATCGATCAGATGTTAAGCGGAGATATACCTGCTTTTAAAGCAGGGCAGCAGCAGGAAGCACCATACGAAGCACAACCTGCCGATATGAAAGAATCGACGCTTCATAAAATTTATGTATACCTGATGAACGGCGTTTCTCATATGATTCCGGTCGTCGTCGCCGGTGGCGTTCTGATTGCCATTTCACTAATGTTCGGCATTCATTCGGCCGAGCCCGGCAACGCGCAGTTTAATCCCTTCGCCTATCAATTGAACAAAATCGGTACAATCGCCATGGGTTTAATGGTTCCGATCTTGTCGGCCTACATCGCCGAAGCAATCGGCAAACGCCCCGGATTAATTGTCGGTTTCATCACCGGAATGATTGCCCAGGTGAACGGCACCGGATTTCTCGGAGCGATCGTCAGCGGCTTTTTATCCGGCTACACGATTGTTTTTTTGGAATATACGCTGCGAAAACTGCCGCAACAACTGAATGGTCTAAAAGCAATTTTTCTTCTGCCCGTACTTGGAACGTTTATCGGCGGCCTATTAATGGTAACGCTATCATCGCCGATGTCGGCGATTAACAAAGGCATGATGCATTTCGTTTCCGGTATGCAAAATTCGACGCCTTTGATTCTCGGTTTAATTATCGGCTGCATGTCTGCTTTCGATATGGGCGGACCGATTAACAAAGCCGCGTATCTAACGGGTACGGCGCTCTTGGCGCAGGGAAACTATTATTTCATGGCCGGCGTTTCGGCGGCCTGCATCGCTCCGCCGCTGGCCACCGGTTTTGCCGTACTGATGGCCAAAGACGCCTACACCGCCGAAGAACGCAACGCTGGGTATGTTAATTTCCTACTCGGATCAACCCACATCACGGAAGGTGCGATTCCCTTTGCGGCAAAACGGCCGTTGACAGTGATTCCATCACTGATGGTCGGTTCATCCATCGCAGCTATTCTAACCTATTATATGAAGATTGCCGTTCCGGCACCGCATGGCGGTTTTATCATTCTGCCAATCGTCAACCACCCGCTGCTTTGGGTGTTTGATATTGTCGTCGGTGCGTTGGCCGCCGGTTTCCTCATCGCCCTAGACCAAAAACATGCCGCACGCAAAGCCCATGCCGCTGCTGCAGGCACACAAATGCCGACGCGGACGGCTGCCGCCCGGAAAGACACCGATTCGTTGCTGGATATCGATCACATTTACATCGACAACAACCGGATTCACACGAAGCAGCAACTACTGCAGTTCGTCGCCGATAAAGCGCGTGAACAAGGTTATGTCAATGAGACAGATGTACTGATTCGCTCGTTTGCCGCACGCGAGCAGCAGAGTTCGACCGGCATGCAAGGCGGCTTCGCCATTCCGCATGCGCAATCTCCGGCCATTCGCCGGTCGGCACTGTTTGTCATTAAAACGAAACAGCCAATTACCGATTGGAAAACATTGGACGGCAAACCGGTGACCGTGGCCATCGCCTATCTTATCCCGGAAAACGGCAGTAAAGCGCATATGCACTATCTGGCGGATATGGCGCAAAAGTTAATGAATCCGGCAATTGTCAAGGCATTGCATGCGGCGCAAAGTAAGGAGGAGTTATACCAAGCCCTTAAATAAACCAACAATCATTAATAGTAATTGAAAGGATTCGTCGATCGCTCTCGGATAGCTTTTTTCAAAAAACCAAAACAGGGGAAAAAAACACGGATAGCCCTCACATTTTAACAGCGGGTTACCGTGTTTTAAATTTTTGTGCATAAAAATGGCTTCTAAGCCAAAAACGCTCAATGAGATGTGCTGTAAACAACTAGAGAAGATTTTTTTCACTAGTTTATTTTTTCTTTACATGATATTTTCCCACATAATATATAAATAGTTACAAATGATGAACCTCATAATAATCCTAAGACTATCCGTCGTCAAAAATTTCGTCTACGACCGATCTATTTATTCTATAATGGATCTATTCACATGTGCTGGCAGGCAACTTCGCAGCCGGTACAAGAAAAGAGCAACGAAAGCAGAAAGGGATAGACGGATGCTGATTACTTTAACCATGTTTGGTGTCGGCCTCTTGCTTGGATTTGTCGGTGCCGGGGGCTCGGGATTCATCATTTCGATTTTAACAACGATTTTTCGCTTTTCGATTCATACGGCATTAGGGACATCACTGACGGCGATGATTTTTTCTGCAGTTTCCGGTTCGGTCAGCCATTATCGCGAGGGGAACATGGTCCTGCGGGCAGGCATTCCGGTCGGCATTTTCGGGGGAGCCGGCGCTTGGTTCGGTTCGAAATGGTCGTCGGCGATTCCTGTGGATCACTTAAAATGGATGACGGCCGGTATGTTGCTTCTATCGGCAGTTCTGCTTTGGTTGCGCATGTGGATTGTCGCCCATAGCAAGGGAAAAATCAAGCAGGATACGTTGCCGACCGGTTTTCGCTTCTGGCTCTCGGTAGGAACGGTCGGGACGGCGTCGGGCATCTTATCCGGTCTGTTCGGCATCGGTTCCACACCGTTTATCCAAATCGGGCTGATGTTTTTATTAAATCTATCAATTATCAAAGCCGCCGGTACCACCATGCTTGTGATTGTGCCCATTGCCCTGTCCGGTGGGATCGACAATTATTTTCTTGGCTTTCTGGATGTTCCTTTATTATTGGAAGTGGTGATCGGGACCATGACCGGTTCTTACATCGGTGCGAAATTCACAAGACGTCTGTCCGTTAGGGTTCTAAAAACAGCTATGCTCATCGTTCCCATACTCGGTGCGACTTTACTGCTGGTATAATTTATAAAATGCTAATGTAAAGTTATCGACAATCCGGTGCTGGTACCAGATCGCGTGAACCGCATTTCCTCAGACAGTTAGTAGGTATCATCACGCCGTTGGCCAATTCACCATCCCCTCGGCTTATCCCTCGGTACCCGGGCGATGATTGGATGGATCAATGTTCTCACTCTTCCTTAACTGATACCGGCAACGTCAGTTGGAAATATGAATTATTGTGAATACAGATGAATCGTTTTGACAACTGGATATTGGCTGATTACCGGCTGCCGAGTTCATTTTTTCAGCGATGCTAACTCCCGTATTTTGTTCCGAAAATAAATATAAACAGCCGCCGTCCAGGCAAACCCATTATCCCGCAGCCCTTTTCCGGTTCGCGCATCAAAATTTTCGTAAAAACCACTCTTCTCAACGGCAGCACAAAACCGCGTCATTAATTCGACTGCTTTCGCCGGGCACCCGGAACGTTTCAATCCTTCCGCAAATAACATCGTCGTCGGTGCCCAAATCGGTCCGCGCCAATAACCGTCAGCTTCATACTGTTGGCTGTTAAAGCTTTCACTGGCAATTCCATAAGTGCCCCAATAGTCGTCGCTCGTTAAGTGATGAATGATATTTTCGCGAATTGCTTTCGGTAATAACTGGCCAAGTACAATGGAAAGATAAGGCATGCATGACTTGGAATAAATGGGCGTACCCGTCCTCATATTTCGCGCAACCGGCAAACCGTCGATAATAAAGAAATCGAGAAAACGAGCCATCATCTCCTGCTTCTTTTCTCGCCAATACGCTTGTCGGCCATTGGCTAAGCGTTTCGACAGCTCTTCCAATAGTTGAACCGATTCAATGAGATAGGCAGATAAATCAGGACTGTCTACCACCGCTTGTTCCTGAAAAACTGTCGAATTATCGAGTCCGGAATCATTGCCGTGATGATATTCAGCAATACCGTCATGATCGGAATCCTTATAGGTGAGATAAAACGATAATTGGCGCTTGATTTGCCGATATATTTTGCTTAACAGTTCCCGGTCCGCATCCGGTTTTTGTTGCAGTAACAAGGAATAGATTAGGCCATGAATCGGCGGCTTGGAAAAATTCCAGCGGATGGTACTGTCACTAACAGATCCCGGCAATTGGCCCTGCGGATCTTGATAATCAAAGACCGCAAACATTTGATCAAAAGCGAGTCGGTCGTCTCCATACAGCAATCCCAGTGCGATAAAACAGTGATCCCAGCTCCAAATGCCAGGGAAACGGTGATTGGATGAATAGACGGCATAACGCTGCAAGAGTCCTTCGGGCCGAACGGTGCAGGACCAAAGAATATAAATCGCCTGCATGTAGGTCGCTAAATGAGCCGATACCGCAGGAAAGCGCTCCGCAAAACGGTTGAAGTTTTGCTGCATCCGCTGCCGGCACGAGGTAAAATAAAACGGCGTCGGGGAAGGCAGGGCGGCATTTGTCGGTACATCTTCAATGACGAGCGTCCCCCGATGATCGAAAATACCGCGAATGAGTATTTCCGAGCAGTTTGTCGCGGTCTGTTCGCTGCCTTTCGCATCATAATTGACATGCTGCACAAGATCAATAGTCGCCATGCGGCTTTGCACATAAACAATATATTTCGACAAATTTTTATAACTATTCACCATGACATAGCGGTCCGTCTCCGGACCAAGCAGATAATTGTATTCAAAATTATACTTCGGCAGCGTATCGATGAGCAGATCGGCATGCTTCATATTGCCGGCGACAATGAGCCGCTTCGCATCGGCAAACGTAAGCACGGCGTAGCCGTCGTCCGTGCGGAGAAGCACCTGGTCCGTACTCTGTTGTTCCACGCGATAGCGGAGCAGATGGTCCCCTGCCTTTATCTTCAGTTTTAACGACCGCTGCTGCCGGCGCGATTTTCCCCGCAAGCTGCAGATATACAACTGATCTGTCTTTTCCCCCCGATCGGTAACGACCGCCAGATAAGAACCAAAATAACTGAATGGCAAACTTTCCGTCCCTAATCGCTCCATCATAGCCTCATCCTCTTATCACATTATTGCTAATAATCTGTTTGCAACCGTTGACATCATAAAAGCAAAGCGCTAACATAGTTAATGATATCAGACATGTACGTACATGTTAAGCGAATCGAGGAAAAATCAACGACAAAATTGCAAAATGATGTGGCCAAAATCATCACCTACCTTGGCGGTCGCGAAAACATTATCAGTGCCACCCATTGTGTCACCCGGTTAAGATTAATTTTAAAAGACAAGGCGAAGGTTCGCACGAAAGCGTTAGAAGCAGTCAATCTTGTACAAGGCACTTTTTATGCCAGCGGCCAGTTTCAAGTCGTCATCGGCCCGGGGGTCGAGAAAGTATACAACGAATTTATTGATCAAACCGGGCTAAAGGACGAATCCGTCCAAGAAGTGAAAGAAAAAGCGGCAAATAACGGCGGATGGTTACAAAAAGGAATCCGCATTTTAGCAGACATTTTTATTCCGATCATTCCGGCGATCGTTGCCGCCGGCTTATTAATGGGGATAAACAACCTGATTGTCAACAAAGGCATTTTTTATGCGCATGCTTCGGTACTCACGATGCACCCGGAGTGGACAGGCTTCTCTAATTTTATCAATTTGGTTGCTAATGCGGCTTTTACTTTTCTTCCGGTGTTAATTTCTTGGTCGGCCGCCAAGAAATTCGGCGGCAGCCCGGTCCTGGGCATTGTTCTTGGCTTAATTCTTGTCCATCCGGACTTGATGTCCGCCTATACCTATGCCGCCGATCCAAGCAAAGTGGCTTACTGGAACATCGGCTTTTTGCACGTCGCCAAGGTCGGCTATCAAGGGCAGGTATTACCCGTCCTGTTTGCCGCCTGGATTCTGTCCAAATGTGAAATTCAGTTAAAAAAAATAATTCCCAATGCTTTAAAATTAGTACTGGTTGCCCCAATTGCCCTGCTGGTAACGGCCGGCATTACTTTTACCATCATCGGCCCGCTGACCATGGCCGGCGCGAACGGTATTACTAACGGCGTTGTATGGCTGTTTAAAGTCGCTCCCATTTTTGCCGGTGCTTTCTACGCATTCATCTGCCCGATTCTGGTTGTTACCGGTATGCACCATTTATTTCTTGGAGTGAATTTGCAAATGGCGGGATCGCTTGGCTATGTGACCTTATGGCCGATCGGCGACACCGTAACCATGTCGCAAGCTGTTGCCTGCTTAACAACCTATTTCTTCTTAAAGAATAAAAAGATTAAAAACGTCGCGCTCACTTCGGCGTTATCGGCTTCACTCGGTATTACGGAGCCGGCGATTTACGGCATCAATTTGCGCTATCGTTTCCCATTCGTTGCCGTCATGTGTGCCAGTGCCTGTGGCAGTGCATTTCTCGCCTATTTTAATGTGAAAGCCACATCCGTCGGTGTTTCCGGACTTTTCTCCATTTTATCCGTCTTTCCAAGATACTGGGGTATTTATGCGATGGGCGAACTCATCACAATTGTCATGACTATCCTGTTAACTTATGCTTTCCACAAGGGCAACTTATTCAAAGTCAAGCAAGGAGAAGAGTTGAACGTCAACATGAATTTTTGAACACGATTCACAAAAAGTAAGGAACCAACGAGAGAGGAATCGTCACCTCTCTCTTTTTTTTTGCTATAATTGACTTAAAGCTGATCAATCATTTCTGTAGGGAAGAACCATGATAAAATATAAAATAATTTATCAAGACCTGGCGCGAAAAATAAAACAACACGACTATCAGGCAGGAACGCTGCTGCCGAGTGAAAGCCGGCTTCAAATCCAATATCACGCATCGCGGGACACCATTAGGAAAGCGCTGACACTGCTGAAGGAAAACGGTTTTATCCAGAAGAAAAAAGGCAAGGGATCGATTGTTGTCGATGCGCATGAATTCTCGCTGCCGATAGCCGGGATTTCCAGTTTTGCCGAGTTAAACAAGCAGAACCACCTACTGACGCAAACCCGTGTATTGACCATGAAAGACTTAACGGTCACCGATCAAATATTCGACAATCGGGCGGCGACCGATCGATCCTATGCAGTCATTTACATCGAACGGCTGCGCTTCATCAATCACGAACCGGTCATTATCGACAAAAACTACATTTTAAAAGACATCGTCCCGGAAGTGCCCGTGAACGCCGCTCAAAGCTCCCTTTATCGCTATTTTGAAGACAAATTGAAGTTAAACATCGGCTATGCAGAAAAAATCATTACTGTCGAGGAAGCCAACGAACAGGATCAAAAGCTATTAAACCTATCACCGGCAAAAACGATCGTTGATATCCATAGTAAAACCTTTCTTGATGATGCGCGCGTGCTGCAGTTCTCCGAATCGCGGCACCGATCAGACCGATTTCGTTTTTTTGATTTTGAAAGGAGAACCCATGGCGGGATGATCGAGAACTACATTAAGGACGATTAATATATCGCGCTTATTCCGCTTAAAGTCCTGCAAGCTTCCCGTCTGCCCTGCGGTCCCGCAGCAAAATGAAGTGGAGATTGACCTGGGCAACTTGCAGTGACTGTTGATCTTTATATTGAATCTTGAAGATCTGATAAATTTTTCCGATCACTCAGGTGATCTGGTGAAATTTTTATGGAGAAGGGCGATATCCGCAGCAAATAAAGTATAGTTTACCTGAAGACATTGATTACTTTAGACAGGGCGACATAACAGGTAACTTTCTCCCGGGAACGATAACCGGGTTTTTCCCCTTTTGTCAGCACTTTATTTTTTCACTTACGCCGCCTCCACGCCCCTAGCCGGCGATATGGAATTTTTCAAGATGCCCGGCCATGCGATGATGTTCTGCATAGTGATTTTTTGCTCGTCCTATCCAGTCCACTGTATTTCACAACATTACAAACCATTATAAATAATTTTTCATTGCAAAGCCGAAATGACTGATATATTGGCATAAACCGGCATATTTTTTCTTGTCATCATGACAAAAAGTGGCTGATGAAGTTGACAAAAAAGCATGACGGTACAATAATAAGGTTGGACAGCGCTTACAAAAGATTACAGAAAGGTGTGTGGGGGTAATGTCAATTAAAAAAATTGCTGCGCTTCTCTCATCCGTGTTGATGGTGACCGGCCTTCTTGCCGGATGCGGTGCTTCGGGGAACAGCGGAAAGAGTGGGAAAACCGAAATTACATTCTGGTCGGCACCGAACCCGCCGCAAACGAAGTTCTGGAAAACAATGGCCAATGATTTTGAAAAAAAGAATCCGAACATTACGGTCAAAGTAACGCAAATGAAAGAGAGTCCTTCATCGGAAGCAACGATTCAATCGGCAGTCGCTTCTCATACGACGCCGACAATGTCGGAAAACATTACTCGCAGCTTCGCTGCCCAGCTGGCTGCAAGTAAAGCAATCATCCCACTGAATAAATTGTCCGGTGTTCAAACAGTTGTTAAAAACCGGGAAATGACAAAAACCGTCAAAGGCTGGACATTCTCCGACAATAATCAGTATGTCCTTCCCGTCTATTCCAACCCGATTCTGTTTGCTTGGCGTCTGGACACATTGAAAAAGCTCGGTTATTCGGAACCGCCGAAAACTTACACGGAATTTCTACAAGTCGGTAAGAAATTAAAAGCGATGGATTCGGATAAGTATATGTGGGCCAAACCGGCACTTGCCGATCCGACATCGTGGCAGAGATGGTTCGACTTCTTCCTCCTTTACCATGCGGCATCAAACGGCAATTCGTACATTTCCGGTCAAAAATTTGTCGCCAATGCAAAGGCCGGCAAAGAAGTATTGACCTTCATGGATCAGATGCGCAAAGAAAAATTATTGCTGATCAAACAGTCGACCGATCCGTTTGAAACCGGCACGGCGCTAATGGCGGATAACGGTCCATGGTCGTTCCCGAACTGGGCGGAAAAATATCCGAAACTGAAATACGGAAAAACATACACACTCGCTGCTCCCCCGGTTCCGGACAGCATGAAAAACGTCGAACATCCGTATACTTATGCCGACTCGAAAGGTATTGTCATCTATGCGTCGGCAACCGCGGCTCAGAAGAAAGCGGCCGTTAAGTTTATGAACTTCGTTTTCAGCAATCCGAAAAACGATCTGACATTCTTAAAAACAACGAATTTAATTCCCGCCCGCGATAATGCGGCCGGCACAAAGGCATTCACCGCTTTCTTTAACAGCAATCCCGGTTTGAAAGTGTATGCAGAAAACGTCAAATACGGTGTTCCGGCAATGGATAATAAAAATTACAACGATCTGATGCAAATCATTGGCGTACAGGCTTTCAATCCCGTCGTCCGCGGTCAAAAGAGCCCGACTAAAGCGTGGAACGATCTGGTGAAGGCTGAAAAAGAGGCGCTTGCCAAACAATGAAAAAAACAAACAATAAACTGGGCTGGATTTTTTCTAGCCCTTATTTGTTATATACACTGATTTTTTTCCTGATTCCGTTAGTCTGGTCCGCGTGGCTATCCGTCACCAACTGGGATATGATGTCGCCGAAAGTCCATTTCGTCGGTCTTGATAATTTCGTGCAAGCTTTTCAAAGTCCGGCCGTGCACGCTGCTTTCTGGGTAACATTCAAATTTCTGATCATCTTCGTTCCAATGGTGCTGGTCTTATCCCTAATCATCGCGGTACTGGTCAATGGTTTGCCGAAATTTAAGGGACTGTTCCTTGTCGCCTTTTTTCTGCCTTATCTTTCATCCGGTGTTGTGTCGTCGTTAATCGTCAAGGGCCTCTTATCCTACAATGGACCGCTCAACGTCTTTCTTCGTCATCGTCTGGACCTTGATATTAACTGGCTGGGTACGCCGATGAGCGCCTTGTTCGTGATCTCATTCATGATTGCCTGGAAGATGTCCGGCTATTATGCGCTGATTTTCGTTTCCGGACTGGAGAGCATCAACCGGGATCTGTATGAGGCAGCGGCCATGGACGGGGCGGGAAGATGGCGCAGTTTCTGGAACATTACCATCCCGATGCTCTATCCGGCGCTTTACACCGTGCTTGTACTGGCTGTCGGATTGTGTTTCGGTATTTTCACCGAAGTGTACCAATTAACGGGCGGCGGCCCGAACTACGGCACCAACACGTGGCAAATGGAGATCTATAACCAGGCCTTCGTCAACCTGAAATCGGGCTATGCGTCGGCGGTTGCCCTGATCTCGGCCGTCATCACCTTCCTATCAATCGGCGTCTTCCGGAAAATCATGGAGAAATGGGGTGCGAGCAATGGTTGGTCATAAAAGGAGAAAAATCGGCCTGGCAATCCGTTACCTCATTACGATTCTAGTCATGCTACTGATGATTTATCCGTTCATCTACCTCGTGCTGAACTCATTCGCAAAGTGGGATCAGGTCGATAAAAAATTGTTCCCGACCGCTTATACGCTGCGCTCCTGGCACTGGCTGCTGCATCCGTCGGCCACATCGGCTCCGGCACCGTGGCTTCACTCGTTCTTCAATACGGTCGTCGTTTCCGTCTGCTCGGTCGGTTTGATGCTGTTGTTCGCAATCATGGTCGGTTATGCCCTCGCCAAACTGAATTTCAGAGGCAAACGATTTCTGGATAATACGATCATGTTCCAGATGTTTTTCCCGGCGATCATCCTATTGATTCCGCAGTTTCTGCTGGTCACCGACGTCGGTTTGCTCAATAGCTACCTCGGCATGATCCTGCCGACCGCGCTGAGTCTGTGGGCAATTTTCATGTATACAAATTTTTTCCGGGCGATTCCCGATACATTGATCGAAGCGGCGCGTCTGGACGGTGCGGGCGATATGCGTATCTTGTTCAGCATCGTGCTGCCGATGTCCAAGTCGATCACCACCGTCATTTTCCTGTTTCTCTTTACCGATCGCTGGACCCTGCTGCTTTGGGACATGATCGTCGCCAAAAGTGATAAAATGGTCACATTAAATGTCCTGATCTCGCAGATGTTCGGACCGTACGCCACTTATCCGGGTCCGATGTATGCAGCTTCGGTGATTCTGACCATTCCGCTGATCGTCCTGTTCCTGCTTTTCTGCCGGAACTTCAAAGAGGGTATGCAGTTTACGCTAAAATAAGCCTGACGAAATCAACCAACTTTTATTGAAATGAGGTGTCGGCGTTCATGATTCATGTCCGTCGTTTTGCAGAAAATCCATTGATCGTACCGGAGCGGGTGCAACCGTGGCATCCGAATTGCGAGATCGTCGGCGCACTGTCTCTTATACACATCTCCGAGCCCACGAGACCCTAAGACATCTCGTAT
>UQRJ01000002.1 GCA_900543345.1 uncultured Sporolactobacillus sp.
AGATGTGTATAAGAGACAGGTTCGGAACAAACGGCATCCCGGTGCCAAAAGATCGCCGTTATATGGTTAATTTTAGCAATCAAACGAAAATGCGTCGGGATCTGCAAAAAGCACGGGCCAAAGCCGATGTCGTCGTTGTCAGTATGCACTGGGGCAGCGAATACCAGCACAATCCGAATCCGCAGCAGAAACAATTAGCCCGTTTTCTTGCCGACAACGGCGCCGATATTGTCTTCGGCTCACATCCGCACGTTCTCCAGCCGATGGAATGGCTGAAGGGTGCCGGCGGGCGGCATGTGCTCGTTGTCTACTCGCTCGGCAATTTCATGTCCGGGCAGTACTACCCATATACCAATCTCGGCGGTATGGCTCAAGTACGCGTCACGAAAACCGTGCGCAATCGAACAGCAAAAGTCACACTGTCGGCCGCGTCTTTCCTGCCGACATATGTCGCCAAACGGCATGGGAAATACCTTGTCGTACCATTGAAGGACGCCGGACACTACGGCCTGAAAAATGCCGCACAGACGTACCGCGGCGTGATGGGGCACATGACGGGGAAGCTGGGGGACAAATGATCGGTCATTTTCCCCACGGCAGGTTAAATACACCGTCATGAAACAACAGCCGACTGCACCGGTCCGGGATCCATTCACGCATCGCCGCGACTGGATGGATTATTTTTCTCCGCCTTCATCTGCCCTATAATAATCTTCCGTAATACTTGCATACCCTGCTTCGTTTCTGTCGGCGACGCGTAAGTATAAGAAAGACGCAGATACGGTTTGGCAGAGCGATCGTACAGTACGCCAGTACGCCCGGATTGAGCAGCACGCCTTGCTTCAATGCCTGTTCGAAAAGCAGGCGCGGTTGGATCAGCGGTTGGATCAATGGAATCAGTTCCAACCAGATATAAAAACCGCCGGAAGGTACCCGCCATTTGCCAATATCCGCAAAGTAGCAGTCAAGCAGCTTCAGCAGAAAATCTCGCCGCGTGCGAAGATGACGGCGGACAAAATCCGCGTGCTGTTCAACGTAACCGTTTTTCAGGCATTGTGCGGCGGCAATTGCGACAAGGCGCTGGATCCGTAATCATTTTGCATTTTCAGATCGGCAAGCCGATTAATCACCGGTTCCGGACCGACAACCCAACCGATTCTTAACCCGGCACTGAATATCTTCGACAGGCTGCCGACATATAAGACGTTCCCCGATGGATCAATACTCTTTAACGATAGAAAGCTTTGATGCGAAAAGAAGAGAAAACAATGTTCGTTGCCATGATTCACGGGCTGCTTCTGTCGTTCGGCTTGATTCTTCCCCTCGGTCCGCAGAATATATTTATCTTCAACCAGGGAACACGAGCCCGTCAAGTTGACGACGTACTGCCCGCTTGTTTTATCCGCTGCTATCAGCGACACCTGTCTGATTCTGCTTGCCGTATTCAGCGCTTCGCTTCTTGCTCTTTCCCATTTGTGGATTCAGCGTATTTTGCTGGCCGCAGGGTGCTTCTTTTTACTATGGATTGGCTTTCCCATTTGGCACGACGCAGCGGCGGCTCAGGGTAAAACTACAAGCTGTCTATCCGCAAAAAAAACAAATATCCTTTGCCCTATCTGTATCACTACTGAATCCACACGCACTATTGGACACCATCGGCGTGATCGGTACCAGTGCCCTGCGCTACGCGGGCAATGAAAAATGGGCCTTTGCGACAGCCTGCATGTCTGTCTCCTGGTTCTGGTTTTTCATTCTTGCCCTTTTCGGACATCGCATCGGCAAACGCAGCGGCGGAACCCGCATCATTCATTGGATCAATAAACTGTCCGCTCTGATCATTTGGGGTATCGCCGGATACATGAGCTGGCATCTGATACTTTCATTATAAAAATGAGTGGCCCCCTTTTCTTAAAGCAACTTGCTCACCACGGAAAAACGCCTCGCAGGGCAGTTGTCAGAAACATAGACAAGCCGTATCCATCCGAGCAACTTATTTGCCATGAAGTACTTGATCGATCGATAAAAACAACGGTCGTCACATGGAATATCCGTGACGGCCGTCGTTTCAATTATTGTGCTTTCTTCACAACTTTTTTTAACTGGGCATCCTGTTTGAACTGTCGCAAAGCAATCAAGTCAATCTGATCGCCGTGCGATTCAAGCGTGTGCTTCATGGAGGTGATTTGTTCCGAATTCTCGACGACTTGCTCGGTAATATGATCCAGCTTCTTACCGAGCAAGACGAAATGGGTCTTAAATTCAGTCTGATTTGCTTCTACTATCTTTAACCTCGCGCCGAGAACGGCAAAGTTTTCGGTTGTTTCTTGTTTAAACTCGGTATGACTCGTCGTCAGCCATGCGAATTTTTCGCGCGTTTCCTGTCTGAACTCATTCTGACCAGCTTCCAGTGCGCTTAAACGCTCGGTTGTTGCCTTTTGGCCGGCTTCCAGCGCAGCTAGGCGATCAGTCGTTGCCTTTTGACCACTTTCCAGTGCGCTTAAACGCTCAGTTACTTTTTTCTGGTGCGCCTCCAGAACGCTTAGTCGGCCACCCGTCTCCACCCGAAATGAGGAAAGCTGCTCCGTTAGCCCGCCCAACTGGTCGATTATTTTTTTTAACAGTTCATCATTCATCGTGCAGGAACCGTATGCTTTTGCAATACCATCAAAAGAAACGGCCCGTCCACTTCCCTTCATTTTTATCGAACCGAAAGGCAGTCACGGCGATCCGAAGAGCGTCATCGGCGATCGATCCGCACAGAGGAAGATTGCCGTTTGTTCGGTTCACTGAGGGGCTTGCTTATAGATATATTTTATCATTTTGTCCTTATGGACAGCTACTCACAATTTGCGAATTTTAACATCTGTCGAGAGGCACCCTTTTGCTATCCTCATATGCCGTTACTGCTTGCGACTTTGAACCTTAATCGGGGAAGGGAAAATAGAAAAGTGACTGTTTTGAGCAATTATACAACCATGAAAAGGCAAGAACCTGATCCTCGCTTTTGCCGGCGGCGTCCGACAAAGAAGTGCCGGCTCGCAGATGCGGGCCGATCCCTTGTGCCAAAGTTATTCCAGGCAAAAATCCTGGATCTTCCGACGAACCGTATCGGTGATACCGAATTCTACCGCCAGATAACGACTGAAACTGCCGTACATCTCGCGAATCGCGTGCATGGCGGCCAGCAAGTATTCCTGACGAAGTAAAAAGTCGCTCTCAAACTGTCGCAGCCGCGTTCCGGAAATATAATGCGCCGCCTCTGCAAATAGCTCTTCGTGATACGCGGCAAGCGTCCGGTTCGACAGCAGATAATCATCGAGAATCACATCGTCCGCGACACCAAGCGTTTTCAGAATCAACATCGCGCCGACGCCGGTGCGATCCCGGCCACCCGCACAATGATGGACAAACGGCAGACTGCGTTGCGGCCGCGCGAGAAGACTCATCATTTTCTGAAACGAGCGATTGTGAATCGGCATCGCCGCGTATACAGCAGTAAATTTTTCACGGCTAAAATTTTTATAAAATTGTTCCGGATTCCATTCCGAATGGGCTGTCGACCGATCCTCGCCGTTCACCGCTACCCGGAGATGTTTCTCGTCGGCAATTTGCGGATCGGGCCGCAGATCGGCTTCCACCTTATCGCGGTAGTCGTAGATATAACGGATACGATAGCCTTGCAGATAATCTTTATCGCGATCGGTCAGTCCGGTCAATTCAGCCGACCGGAAGAGCAAACCTCTTTTAACCTGCTTTCCGTTCTGTGCCGGCATGCCGCCCATTTCACGAAAATTGTACACGCCGGACAGCGGCAGCAGCCGCTCAGATAACACACGTTTCTCCATCGGCATCACCTTTTCTTTCCGTTCCATTTATCCCATCATAGCATATTTTTTCTTTGGTAAACGAACGTTGTTCACGACCGGTCGCCTCAGTCGCCTGCACCGGCGCCACGTTTCCGGTAATGCCGCAAATAAACCGGCGATCTTGCTTTTTACAGTATTTAAACACTATCGGCGGCCACCTTCATATATAATGATACATGTATGAAAAGATCGTTACCGATACTTTTTCTGAAGATAGGGGGAAATAATATGCCTTTACGAAGAATTCCGCTTTCCGCCACGTTGAACACCCGCGATCTGGGAGGCTACCCGACGGCAGATGGAAAAGCAACACAATTCGGCAGGATTATTCGCAGCGACGCACCGCTCTCACTCAGCCCTGCAGACGTTGCCTTGCTTAACAAAATGGGTATTACCGCCGCTATCGATTTTCGTGCGGACAAGGAAATCGCCGCTAATCCAAGCGCGTTTGCCGATTCGCCCGATTTTCACTATTATCATTGTCCGTTTGCTGTCGGCACCGAGGGCCCCGGCCAGGCGGGAGGCATCCCGGCGCTGTATATGCGGATCATCATCGATTTCCCGATCATGAGCCGGGTGATGCGGCTGATCGCCGAGAATCGCGGCGGCGTGTTGATCCACTGCGCCGCCGGAAAGGATCGCACCGGTGTTGTTTCGGCGTTGCTGCTGCTGATTGCCGGCGTCGATACACTCGATATTCTGGCCGATTATCAGATCTCCTACACCTACCGGCAACCATTCATTCGCAAGTTGAAAGAACAACCCGGTTTTGACGACAGCGCCGAACGGACCGACATCGAATCTATGGATGAAACGTTGCGCCGCTTTTATCAAACCTACGGCTCGATCGATCACTATCTGGCACAACTCGGTATCGACACGGACGAGCAAAAGAAACTGACAGACAAATTATTGGATGAGGCCAGTCTCGTGAACCGGGACTGATAGAATAGACAATCTCCTCACTTAAAAGATTGAAACAAAAAGCCGACCATCTATAATGAGAGATGAAACTATCGGCTTCTTTTTTAATGACTAAAAGAACGTCCATTGCAATTGAGGGCTCACTTACAAAAATAGTCGTTCAAAGGAGATTATTGCATGCCTTTCCGTAGAATTCCGCTCTCGGCTACATTGAATACACGTGATCTTGGCGGTTATCCGGCCGCCGGCGGCAAGGTCACGCAGTTCGGCAGAGCCATTCGCAGCGACATCCCCTCCGCATTATCTGCCGAGGATACCTCCTTACTGCAGCGAATCGGCGTCACCGATGCAATCGATCTGCGATCGGATGAGGAGACCATCCTGCAACCCAGTGCGTTCGAGGGATCGACAGATTTTCACTATCACCGCTGCCCATTTGCCATCGGTAACCAGGACCCCGGCTCGCCGGCGGGTGTCGCACCGCTCTACATGCAGATTGTCAACGACTTTTCGATGATGCAGCGGATTATGCAGCTGATTGCCCGCGCTCGCGGCGGCGTGCTGATTCACTGCGCTGCCGGCAAAGATCGGACCGGTGTCGTCGCTGCCTTGCTGCTGCTCACGGCGGACGTCGATCGGCGCGATATTCTCGCCGATTACCAACTCTCCGCCACGTATCGGCAACCGGTGCTCCGGCGCCTGTTCAAACAACAGCCGGGACTGCCCGCGTACATCGGCCGCACCGACATCGACTACATGGACGACATGCTAAATCGTTTTTTTCAGAGCTACGGATCAATCGACAATTATCTGGCGACAATCAGTGTGCGTAAACAAGAAAGCCGCAAACTGAAGGCAAAGCTGATCGAACCGATCGAACAAGCGGATCGGGCCTCGCGCTAGGTCGGCCGCCCCTCCTTTTTCCGAAGCGAAAGAATGGTTACGGTTTTGAAATAATTAGCCGAAGTGAACCACTCAGAGTCGGTTGGGTTCGATAGTGGCCGTATCGCCGATCCCATTCGCCGGATTCCAGATCGTCGGCCAGGGTTTTCACTAATCTGGCCTCAACATCCTCCGTTAGAAATCCCCATGCTGATTGCGATAAGCGGACTTCTTTATTCAGGAAGGCTTCCGGGCGCCCGTAAAATGCTTCTTGGAATCCGTCGGTACAATCAAGGGGAATAGGGATTTCCTGAACCTCGCAGCGAGTGCCAAGCGTTTCCGTAATCAACCGGATTGCCGGATAACGTGACTTTTCGACTTCAATTAATTCGGGGAAATAATCGCGATTCCAAAATCTGTCCAAAGCGTTTGGATCAAAGGTCAATATAATCACTTGATTGCGGGTGACTCTTCTTAATTCCCGTAACCCTTTTTTCATATCTTGCCAATGATGGACGGTCGCCACTGCCATCGACGCATCGAAGGCCCGATCATCAAATGGAAGTTGTTCCGCCCTCCCGTTGACCGCCGGCACTTTGCCCAATTTCCGCCGCTGGCCGCGCATGGTGCGCGACGGTTCAACGGCCACCACGTATTTATCGCCTGGTTCATATGATCCGCTGCCGGCACCGACATTCAGAACAGTCTGTGCACCACTGAGCGCCTCATGCACATAGGTTGCAATCCGCGGATCTGTTGTCCTGACATGCGAATAATGCTGCCCAAACCGGTCATAATCGAACTGATGAGTTTTGCTGTTCATCGATGATTCGTTCCTTTCGTACAAAGTCTCCCAATAGAGGCCGTTCTCCGGGTCGGCGCGTCAATGCAGCGTCTTCACTGTCCGGCATAACATTGGGAGACTTTTATATAAATGACCCTGAGGGGGCCCGGGCCACCTTGGTGACGGTTGCCTGCGAATGCATAGACCGATTTTTTATCGAATCAGTCCAGTGAATCGCGTACAAGATCACGACGTAATTTCAGCGCGGCGAACCAGTTGGAATCGGTCGACTGCGAACCGGGCAGCGAACCTGTGTCCGTGTAAAAGCCGTGGAAATCCGAGCCGCCCGTTTGAATCAAATGATACTTATCAGCCAGATCCTGTGCCTTCCTTTCCGCCTGCTCGTCATGCAGCGGATGATGCACTTCGATCCCTTCCAGTCCCGCGCGTACCCAACCGGCCACTGCGGAAAAATTATCGAACTGACCCGGATGGGCCAATACGGGGACGCCGCCGGCCGCACGAATGGCCGCAATGGCGGTCGTTGCCTCCAGATAACGGATTGGCACGAAGGCGATTCCTTCCGGTTCTCCCCGGGAAAAAAGATGCCGGTACAGCGGCCCGTAAATCGAGCTTGTATAGCCCTTCCTGATCAGTACGTGCATGATGTGTTGTTTAAAGACATTCGTACTGGCCTGTGCAAGTCGCGCGACTTCTGGCCAGCTGATTTCGTAACCCGCCTGAACAAGTTTCTCCACCATTCGTTCCGCGGCCCGCTGCCGTGCTGCCCGCAGCGGGCGGCATACCTCCTCCAAGGCCGGATGGCCGGGCTTGACGTATAACCCGAGCATGTGCGCACGGCGATCGCGGCGATAATCATAGGCGGAAATCTCGATTCCGGGAATAATATCGATCTTCATTTCTTTACCCAGATCAATCGCCCGCGTGAGCCCGATTGTCGTATCATGATCGGTAATCGCCAAATGATCGACATGATTTCTTTTCGCGATATGCAAAACGTCTTCAATCGAAAACGAATTGTCCGATATATTGGTGTGGCAATGCAAATCGATGGTCATTCGATCAACCCCGTTCTAAAACTAATGCCGTGCCGCTCAAAACCCAGTCGATCATAAAAGGCGTGGGCACCCTTCCTTTTCAGATCGCTGGAGAGCATTAACTTATAACAGCCCTCGGTCCGTGCGCGCCGCATGGCGTCATTCATCATTTCCGTGCCGATGCCCCGGTGCCGCGCACGTTCGGCAACGACGACATTCTCAACGATTGCTATTTTCATACCGCCGTGGCCGAAATTCTCGAAAATAATCAATGAATAAGTAGCCAACAGTTCCTCACCCTGAACCAGGCAAAAAATTTTATAGTATGGATACTTGGTAATCCGCTTTAACATATCGGCGGCTTCCTGATGCGATAAGCAGTGCTGATGATCCAGATCGCCCAATAGCTTTAGATAAACGTCCAGTTCCTGTGTGCCCAGTTCTTTCCAAATGGGATCCACACCCTCACGCCTCCTTCAGTAAACCGGATTCGAGCTTATAGATCCGATCGACCACCGATTCCATAAAATCAATATCATGAAAAATGCCGATCATGGTCGTACCAGCGGTTTTCAACTCGTTAATTCGTTCTTTGACCGTTGCTTTCGATGCCAGATCCAATGAAGCCGTCGGTTCGTCAAGCAGCAGCAACCGGGTTTTTCTCACCATGGCCCGCGCCAGATTGAGGCGCAGCTTCTCGCCGCCGCTGAAGGTTCGCGGATACGTATTCCACAACTCTTCGGGAAGATTGAAATGTGCCAGCATCTCTTCGGCCCGCTTGCGGGAAGCAGCTTCATCTTCGCCGAGTTCCAGCAGGGATTCCATCACGAACTCCAGAGCGGTCACCCGCGGCATGATGCTGAGGAACTGGGATACATAACCGATTTCGTCCTTGCGGATATTAATGATGATCCGGTCGGGCGCATCTGCCAGATCGACAGTGCCGAAGCGTGCGGAGTTGTAAAAAATATGACCGTCTGTCGGTAAATACGTTCGGTAAATACACTTGATGATCGTCGATTTTCCAGCACCGCTTTGGCCGGTAATGCCGAGAAACTCGCCCGGCTCGACAGAGAAGCCGATGTTGCGGCAACCGGCGATTTGCTTATCGCCGAATTGATGCATGGTAAAAATTTTATCGAGATGTTCGACTCGCAGCAGTTTTCCCATACTCCTCACCTCTGTTTTTGAATCAACCGCAGAAAAGCTTCCGGATCGCACAATGCTTGATAATTTTGTTCCAAGGTCTGTCGATCCCAATCCCACCAGCGGCTTTCGGTAATCGCCGCAATCATCTTCTCGCTGAATCGTTTGCGCAGCGGCCGAGCGGGGACGCCGACGACAATCGTATACGGAGCAACATCCTTTGTCACCACCGCTCCAGCACCGATGACTGCTCCCGTTCCAATGGTGACGCCCGCCATGACTGTCGCCGCGTGGCCGATCCAGACATCGTGACCGATCGTCACCGGTCGCGACCGGCGCCATTGAAAGACGCGCTCATCGTCGGTGTCTGCCAGGCGATAGCGGATGCGGCGGTAGGTCATATGATGTTGCGTGATACGGTCCATCGGATGGTTGCCCGGATTGATCCGGACATGAGAAGCAATTGAGCAAAATTTACCGATTGTCGTGTATATAATATTGGCGTCGCCGTCCGTATAACTGTAGTCGCCGAAAGAGGTTGCTTCCATGCGCGTATTCGGACCGATATCCGTCCAGGCGCCGAGATCGCAATTGATCACAACGGCGCTGGTCGCGATCCGCGGCTCTTTTCCAAGACGCTTGGCTTCCATAGCGTTTATCCTACCTCCCTTGCAGGATGTGCTGCGGTTTAAGTGCAAGATAATTCATCCGGCAGACCTCCATACCGTCAACAAAAACCCGCTGCAGGAGCGGCCGGCCGGCTGGACTTACACCGACAATCAGCAGATTGGCCTTTTTCCCGATTTCAATCGATCCGATCAACCGGTCCAGTCCCAACGCTTTTGCCGGATTCAGCGTCACCATGTTCACGGCCGCCGGCAGATCGAGCCCGAAGTCGGTGTGCAGTTTAAATACCGCATGCAGAAGCGAGGCCGGGTAGTAATCGGAGCAGAAGGCATCTACCAATCCTTCTTCGAGTGCCTCATGTGCCGACAAATTATTGCTTTGTGATTTGCCAAGCAGCAAATTCGGCGCCCCCATCACCACACGCATACCAAGCCGGTGAGCATATCTGGCCGCTTCGATCGTCGTCGGAAACTCGCTGATGCCAATCCGCCAGCGACGAATCAGATCTATTTTTTCAACGGTATCGTCGTCATGCGACGCCACCGGTACGTTGCAGTCTTCGGCCAGACGAGCAAGCTTGGCGATCATCCGCGGATCAAGCTTGGCCTGATGTTTCGTCTCTTCAATGATCTGCGTGGCTTCCTGCTCACTATAATGACGATGCTCGATCAGCAGGCGCTTTTGCACTTCCAGGTCGCGGTACTGACCTTGTCCGGGCGTGTGATCGGTCAATGAAAATTCATCGATATAGCCGTTCCTGATCAAGTCCGATACCGCATCGACTGCATCCACATTGGCAATTTCATAACGCAGATGAACTTTATGACGGATCAGATGCGGTCCCTCGGCCAATCGATTGATTGACTTGATCAGGGCATAGACCGTATGATTCTCACGGCCCTTGCGCATCGTATTTTTCTTCATTAATGACAGGGCATGAAAGATTGTCGTGATGCCCTCGCCGGCTAATTTTTTTTCCAATTCGGCAAAAGAGAGCTCAATCGAAAAGCGGCTCGTCGGCCGCGGTTCGATTTCTACCTCAATCGCGTCGCTATGCGAGTCGATCAAACCGGGGAGAAGCCAGCGGCCGCCGGCATCAATCTCTTTGTGCCCCGTGCTTTCCGGTTCGCCCGATCCGATCCGATCGATCAGACCGTCCCGGATCGACACATAGCCATTATCGATCACCCGATCCGGCAGGACAATCTTTGCATGATAAATATTCATAACAACGGCACCTCACAATAAGGAATGAACGAGCAGCTGCGTATACGCATGATGTGGATCCTCCAATATCTGATCGGTCAGTCCGGCCTCGACGCATCTGCCCTGCTGCATGACAAGCGTCCGATCGCAAAGCATGCGAATCACGCCAAGATCGTGAGAGACGACGATCATCGCCGTATGACTTTCTCTTTGGATGTGACGGATCAAGTCCAGCACACTGACTTGCACCGATAAGTCCAGTCCCGTCGTTACCTCGTCGAGCAGCAAGATCGGCGGATGATTGGCCAGTGCTTTGGAAATCTGCACACGCTGCTGCATCCCGCCGCTAAAATGGACAGGCGCTTCATCCATCCGCGAGAGCGGTATTTGGACATGATCCAATAGATCGGCAGCGCGGCGGCGCATGTCGTGTACATTAAAATGGCCGGCGGCAATCAGCTTCTCGGCAATGTTTCCGCCGCTTGAAAATGCCATTCTCAAGCCAACCCACGGATTTTGGTAGACCATGCCCATCAGATGATTGCGAATATAACGCTTCTTCTGAGCCGACGCCTGAAAAATATTGCTCCGACCGTTCTCAAAGCCGACAATCGTCGCCGTGCCCGCCGTGACCGGAGCATCAAAATAAAGGCTCTGCATGAGCGAACTTTTACCGGATCCGCTCTCTCCGACGATGCCGAGAATCTCACCCTCGTAAAGATCAAAGTTAATATCGATACAAGCCCAAACGCTACCGCAATGCGGGCAACGATTGTTCCCTGCCGGCAGCTGCTGCGGCCGGCGGCAGCGGTCGCAGCCGTTGCCGAATCGTTTCGCCAGATGGCGGACGCTGAGAATCGGCCGATTGGCATTGTCGTTCATCCTCTTCGCCTCGCCTTCTGCCGTTTTCGGCAATTTCCGGTATCGGAACACTGATAAACCTTCCGGCCGCTGGTCTCATCATAGATTTCATCAAGAAAGGTGTCGTCACTGCCGCACAGCCGGCAGCGATGCCCTTCGAAATGCTCGACTTCGAAGGGATAATCTTCGAACGCGAGCGGCTCGACGTCCGTATAGGGCGGAATGGCATAGATCTTTTTCTCGCGGCCGGCGCCGAATAAAAATAATCCTTGCGCCCGGTTGAGTTTCGGCAGATCATAGCGAGGAATCGGACTCGGCGCGAAAATATAGCGCTTATGGGCCATCGCCGGGTAATCGGCGCCGATGCTGATTTTCCCCCACTTCACAATGTCTTCATACAGGCGCAGCCAGATGCCGCTATAGTCCATTTCCGCATGAAGCCGCTTGGTTTTGCGCTCGCTCGGTTCGACAATTCGCAAGGGCTCGGGCAGCGGGACCTGAAAAACGAGAATTTGATCGGCCCGAATCGGCACTTCGGGAATGCGGTGACGCGATTGAATGATCGTCGCCTTTTCGGAATCGGTGGTCGTTGCGACATGAGTACAAAACTGAACGAGTTTCTTAATGCTGACGGCATTGACGCTATCGTCATTGCCCTGATCGATGACTTTCAGACAATCGTTGTCGCCGATCAGAGAAAGCGTCAACTGCAGTCCGCCTGTGCCCCAGCCGCGTCCGATCGGCATTTCCCTTGAAGCAAACGGCACCTGGTAGCCGGGGATCGCGACCGCCTTTAATGTGGACCTGCGGATTTCTCTTTTCGACCCTTCATCAAGAAAGGCATAATTGTATGTTTGTTTCAATGTCACGGTCATGCGCCGCTCACACCCCCTGTTTTTCCGACTTCTGTTTTTCTCTTTGCTCGGCGATCTGTTGCGCCCGGCGGAGCACATCGAGTTTTGATTGGAACGTAATATAGTGCGGCAGTTTCAGATGTGACACAAATCCGTTGGCTTCGATGCTATCGATGTGCAGTAAAACGAACTCTTCATCGTGCGTCGGCCCCGTCCCTTCCACTTCCAGACTCTGCTCGAGAATAGCCATCGCAATGGCTTTGGTTTCATTCTGTCCGAACGTCAATCCGTAACCGAGACGGAAACGGGGCTTCCCGTCTTCATTGAGTGTAAATGAATTAATTGTCTCCACTTCCGTCAGCATGATTTCCCCGATCGATAACGTCTCATCCCGATCAAACGGGTAAGTCACCGTCAGTTCAACATAACCGACGCGCAGTTCGGCGATGGTCGGATGCGTTTTAATATGGCTGCGCATGTTACTGTAAGCAAGAGCGGTCATCGCTCCCGTCTCACCTCTGGCCAGCATTTGCAGTTTGGCCGAACGGGGCACGGGAAAGGTCAATTTTTCACGCGTAATATCGAATAGGCGGCCGCTGTTTTTCGGCGCCGTCATCAAGTCTTGCCGGCGCAACAAATCGGCCACCTTGCCGAAAGTGGGCGGCGCATCTGTTTCGCTTTGATTCGATTCGTCCAATTGCCGTAGAATAGCCCGCAGCGATTTGGGGACGTCTTCGTCACGCAGATTAAAATTCAGCAACCGATGCGTATAGTCTGTCGTCGGTCCAAGCATCTGGCCGCCGGGAATATCCTTAAACGTCGAGGAAATGCGGCGAATGACGCGCATCCGGCCGGGATCGACGATCTGCGATTCGTAGTTTCGTTCCAAAGTAGAGCGGTAAGCGCGAAGCAGAAAGGAAGCCTCGGCCGGATCGCCTTCCGCCTGCTTGATCGCAATTGCCGCATAAGCCGGCGCGTAAAGCCCCCCCTCACTAATCACGCGGTCGATCAGATGACGCATTTGCTGTTCAACATCTGCGACGTCCAGTGCATGAGTTGCCTCTTTCAACCGATACCACTGATTAAGCAAGTCGGCTGCCTGAATCGCCTTTTGTCCGCCGGTTACCGCAACGTAGCCCATGACGCTTCCCCGCTTTCAATAATGGTTGTCCGCGGCAATGCAACTAGATTGCCGTCCTTGCCGATAAAAATGAAATCACAGCCCGTCGGATATTCGCGATTGCGCTCGGCGCGCAGGCGAAGCCAGATCGGATCGAGCCCCTCCACCTTGAGTGCCCGTCGATCCCTGATCCCCGGTCCGTGCAGCACGAGTTGCAGACCGCGGCCGGAATCGCCGGACAGGGCGTTGACCACAAGAATCAGCGTCGCACTCTTTTCCGGTTCGAGCAGCGTGCCGATACGGATCCGCCGCATCAGTTCATCAATCCGCTGCGCGGGCGGCGCGGCGGCAAAGAACAGATAATCGGCCGCGTCGACAGCAACCGGCCGGCTCCCGGTGACCCATTGCAGGTAGCGTAAGGTACGGTTTTCATGTTCTGCATCGTCATATAAAAAGAAACCGACTTGTTGATCCAACAAGGTGCGACCAACGATATAGATTTCCGGCAAACACGGCAGATTTTCCGGTACTTTCCGCAGCAATTCGGAAACCTGATTGATTTTTCCCGGACGAGCCATGCAATCCAGCAGACAGCGATATAATCTTCTTGTATCCCGAACCTCGTCGAATGTTTTAGCGTCGATCATTGTACTCCCCCATCGTGTCGAAATTGACCTTCGATTGAGCGGCGCGATGACATTCCGCCTCACGCGCCCGATCGATCCGGGCCGCTTCCTCCGCCCATCGGCCCTGCCACGTCTCCACTACTGGCAACCCGGCATTAACGGCTGCGTCGATTACCGCCATAAGATAGGCGCGTTCCGGCTGCTCACCGACGACCATGCCGATGCCGAACTTACCATTCACCGACACCGTGCACTCTGTTATCAGGACTTCGCCGAGATAAAAGGGCCGGTTGGAGACTGAATCCCGGGCTTTCATCATGACAAGCGAGGTTTTTGCCGCCCGCTCGACGCGTACGCGGCTCTGCTTTGCTATCGATCCGGAAACATCCCGTAAAAAAGCAAGACGGCAGGCACTCATAATGCGGCTGAGATGTCGTTTGTTCATCGCGTCCATTGAAAAACTCCCCTCCGCTTTTGATCTCAAATGCACTGTAACTTATCGATAAGTTGAAACCATTAATGAATCGTAAAAAATGTGTAAAACGAGGAATGATGGCAGGTCAACCAGATATATTTTTTAACTTTAAAGTTAAAATATTACAATAAAAAAGAAAAGAACGGATTTGCCATTTTGCAATGGCTCCGGTCATGTTAAAATCTGACAATATAGCGGCACAAATCGCTCCGGGTTTTCGAACGAGTGATTTCGACCGGAGAACCATCCGGACAGTAGGATAGACTCTCAATCCGTACCACGGGAACATCTTCCGGAAGCTGCAGTAATTCCGCTTCCGCTTTCCCGGGAATCAATGCCTGAATCGTCGACTGCCGACGAACCGGCGTGAAATGAAAGTAGCGTTCAAGGATCCGATATAATGAAGAAAAATCGGCTAAATAATCGGGCAGCCGGGGCGTCAGCACTGCGTTAATAATCGAATTCGACAAAGAGGCGGGGCGATCCTGAATAAAGCGAAGAATCTGCAGATCATACACATAACTATCCGGCGATATGCTCAACTTGCCTGCCTCTTCGCAGGAGGGCAGTCGTTTTGCCCAGCGGCACAGGCGACTTTTGTAGGATACGCCCTGACGGCTGAGATTATGGGAAAAGCCGGTGTCCGGAGCTAATTCATAAGCAACGGGATTCGGTTGCGATGTAACAAACGACCCCTTCCCTTGCCAGGAAACAACCTGTCCCATATCAACCAATCGCTTGATCGCCCGGCGAACGATGCCATGATTGGTCTGAAACTGCTGACATAGCATATTTTCCGACGGCAGTTTGTCACCCGAATGATACGTTCCGCGCTTTATCTTAGTTAGAAGATACTCGGAGATATCCATATGCAAGTATTTCCCGCTCATTGATTTGCCCCCTCGACACTCTTCTACGTTTTATTTTATTCGTCTAAATTGATCCCCGGATGAAAGATTGTTTGATTTTTTGTAAAAGTGACGATTTTAACTGCTTTCAACAAGAATATTTATAATCAATTAAATTTTCCTTAACTTGACCAACTTATAAATAAGTTACACTTATTTGCGTAGTTGAAAAAAGTGATGGCGATTGCCTGATTAAATGCGGAGGTGAACGGATTAGCTACGGTTCCAGTTGCGAACAAAGGGATCAAACACTTGGCACTAGATTATCTTTTCTGGAAAATTAAAAGCGGGGGAAAAAAAGTGAAAAAAGTATGGATCGGCCTCTTGGCTATGCTGCTTCTACTCACTACGGCGGCTTGCTCAAGCACAAGTTCATCTTCGGGAAATTCCGGAAAAAGCGAAAAAAAGACGATTACGGTCGCCTGGTATCCGAATGAATCCGGTCAGGACATGAAAACTTCGCGGAAAAATCTTGACAAAGTCATCGCTAAAGCAACTGGTAAAAAAGTCATTGATAAACTGACAACGGATTATAATATCGCAATCGAGGCCGTTGCCAGCGGTGCGGCGGATCTTTGTTTCCCCGGCGCACAAGGATATGTCGAAGCGCATAAGAAAAATCCGAAAGTACTGCCGCTGGTTGTGGAAACCGGCCCGTCAGGCACCTTGAAAGACGCTGTCTATTACAGCTGGTTGGCCGTTAGAGCGGAAGATGCAGCCAAATATAAGGATGGCAGCAGCTATTCCGACAAAAACATCAAAGGCAAGAAAATGTCGTTTGTCTCGACCAGTTCGACATCCGGCTTCGCCATTCCGACAGCCAAGATTCGCAAGGACTTTAAATCGGACAATGTTACGCAGGACGACCTGCAGCAGAGCGGCAAGTTTTTCAGCCAGGTCTTATTCGGTCAGTCGCACCAAGGGTCGGCAGTCAATCTATTAAGCAGTAAAGCCGATGTCGCTGCCTTCTGCGACACCGAACTGCAGCGATATATCGACTTGGTCAGCGGCAAATTCGACCAACCGGGATCGACTTATAAGATCAAAGACAACGCACCGGAACCGTTTAACACACTGAAAGGAAAGAAGTTCACCGTACTGACGGTTACGCCGGTGCTGAACGCACCGATCATCGCCAATACGGAAACCGTCAGCAAAGACGATCAGAATAAGATTATTAAAACACTGACCTCGGATGCCGTGACAAACGACAAAACGATTTTCGCACCGAACGGTTCGACGGCTCTGTTCTTTAAGACAAAGAACGAGCGGTTCGTGAAGATCGACGATGCCTGGTTTAAACCGATCCGCGATCTTGCTGAATAAATTAACGAATCATTGAAAAAAGAATAGGGAGGTTAATCATGACGACGCTGTTACAGTTTAAAGATGTCACAAAGCAGTATGGTAAAAACACTGTCGCGTTATCACAGATTAACTTTTCCGTCAGCAAAGGGGAGTTCGTTTCAATCATCGGCCCGTCCGGTGCAGGGAAATCAACTCTCCTTCGCTGTATCAATCGTTTGATTGACGCAACCAGCGGAAAAATTATCTTTGATAATCTCGATGTACGCGAAGTGAAGGGACGGCAGCTGCGGCAGTTGCGGACAAAAATCGGCATGATCTTTCAAAATTACAACCTTGTCGACCGCTTAAGCGTCTTTGAAAACGTCCTGCACGGCAGATTAGGTTATAAATCATTGATTGGCGGCGCATTGGGGTTCTATAACGAGAGTGAAAAACAACATGCTTTGCAGATTCTTCATTCCCTCGGATTGGACGAGCAAATCTACAAACGCTGCGACCAGCTCAGCGGCGGACAAAAACAGCGTGTCGGCATTGCCCGAGCACTCGTCCAGGAACCGAACTTGCTGCTGGCCGATGAGCCGATTGCTTCGCTTGATCCGAATTCATCGAAGAATATCATGGATCATCTGAAGAACATCAGCGATACGCTCGGCATTACGATTTTGATCAATCTGCACCAACTCGAGATCGCTCTCCGCTACTCCGATCGCATCATCGGTATCAGCAAGGGCAAGATCGTTTACGATGGATTACCGGCGGACGTTACCGATCAGGACATTATCAATATTTACGGTACCACCCGTGAAGAGTTGAATCTGGTTGGATCCGACGAGAAAGAAGTGGCACAAAAGGGATGAAGATGGATTTTCTATTAAAGAAACGATTGAGTTCGTTCATTGTGCTGCTGTTCATCCTTGCCTTGACATACGGCGCCATGCTGGTCTCGCAGTTTGACTTGGCCAAGAGCTTCGTGTCGTTCCCAAAAGCGGTTGTCTGGAGTACAACCAACTTTTTTCCGACAGCCGATTCGTTCAGCCATTTTGCCGATATTTGGGCGAAGATGCAGGAAACGCTGCTGATCTCGATCGCTTCGTCGACCATCGCAGCGTTTTTTGCCTTTTTCTTCGCCATTGCCGGCGCACGCGTCACGCAGTCCAACTCGATCATTGCTCTATCCAGCCGATTCGTGGCTAATGTTTTCCGCAACATCGATGTCAGTATTTGGTCGCTCGTGCTACTCTTTTCTTTCGGTCAAAGTTCGCTGACCGGCTTCTTCGCGTTATTCGCCGCTTCATTTGGTTTCCTGACGCGGTCGATAATGGAGACCGTCGACGAAGTCGGTTATGACGTCGTCGAAGCGCTGCGCGCAACCGGCGCCGCTTTCCCGTCGATTATCATGCATGCCGTTCTACCGATGAGTATTTCACAGGTGATTAGCTGGATTTTGTTCATGATCGAAACCAATATCCGCAGTGCGACACTTGTCGGGATTCTGACCGGGTCCGGCATCGGTTTTGTATTTGACATGTACTATAAGCAAATGGATTACAACACAGCCAGTCTCGTCGTTCTGGTCATCGTCGTCTCTATTTTGGTGATCGAACAAATTTCTAACTACGTCAGGAGGGCGATGCTGTAATGGCCAACGTTGCCATTGACGAACGTCCGTTTCCCGGGCCAAAACATAAGATCAAAGTCAAAAAAGCAACGAAATCAACGATTGTCATTCGTTCGACGATCGTCGCCCTCATCGTTCTGACGATTGTCGGCTTCCTGACGTTCAATTATCAGGGAGTCAGTTTTGTCAAGGGAACGCTCGGTACGTTGATGAATTTTCGCACCATTTTTATCTTCCCGCGCCTCGACCATATGTCGCCGGTTGAAGCGCTCGGCGAACTGTGCGTCACATTATCGCTCGGCATTTTGACAACCGTTCTCGGTGCCATTATCGCTCTGCTGCTCAGTTTTTTCGCCGCTAAGAACCTGTCGAATCAAACGGTGTCCAACGTGATCAAAAGCTTTGTCGCCGTGATCCGCGCCGTTCCGACCGTACTCTGGGTATTGATTTTTGCCGTATCGGCGGGGCTGGGAAGCGTTGCTGCCGTGATCGGCATGTCGTTCCACTCGATCAGTTATCTAACCAAAGCCTATTCGGAGTCGTTTGAAGAACTCGATGAAGGGACAATCGAAGCGTTGCAAGGGTGCGGTGCCGGTTGGTGGCAGATTATCTTTCAAGCCGTACTGCCTTCCTCATTGACGTCGATCATTTCCTGGACCTTTATCCGCTTCGAAATCAACTTCGGTGTCTCGGTCGCGATGGGCGCGGCGGCCGGCGCCGGCGGCATTGGCTACGATATGTTTATGGACAGCTCTTATTATTACAATCTGCACGAAATGGGCGCGATCGCCTATCTGATTCTGATCGTCGCCATGCTGCTCGAATACGGTTCCGTGAAGCTAAAAAATCATATTCGCGCGTGAATACGCTAGGCATCGCTTCTCCCTATTTTTAGTGCCGGGAAATGAATCAGGCACGATCCAGCTCACCCTTCTCAAGTTGGGGAGCTTATTTTTTGCAATCCATGCTCCGGAAATCATGGATCGATCCCCCCGCCGCTTTTTCGATTTTGCTAAATTTAGACAGAAAAGCTCCCTTATTTATCATTAGACCTGTATGATGATAAATGAAACGGGTCACAATCGCTTCGGTTTTTCACTTATCATAATCGACGGATCTATTTCCAGGCAATCGTTCCCGACGGGAGCAAACAGGAACGATTAATTAACCGTCACTTAACCGTTCCAACCAGTGAAAGGAGTCGATGTTCATGAGAAAAATACAACCCATTGTCATCGTCGCCGTGCTGCTTGCCGCCGCATGTGCCGGCTGCAGTGCGGGAAGCAACACCTCGGGAAACGGCGCAGCGGCCGGAAGCGGCAACGCGTCGTCGAGCATAAAAAGTGAATCATCGTCCGCCGCTGAAAAGGTGATGCAGCCGCTGAAAATCGTTAAATGTACATATAAAACCGGACACATCGCCTATCCGCGCGTCTCCGGCATCCCCAGCCGCACGATTGGCCGCCGCATTAACAACGAACTGCGGCAATTTGCCGAAAAAACGTACCATCAACAAGCGGCGCTGCTGGCCCGGTATCAGAAAGACAGACAGGAAGCCGACAATCTACCCGCCTATTCGCTCGATCTGAGTTACAGCGTCAAATATAATGATCGCGGCAAACTGAGTATACTGGCAACAGCATATGAATACGAAGGCGGTGCACACGGTACGCCACTGTTGACCTCATTCAACTATCGAATCAATCAATCGGCAAAAAATGTGCGCCTAGAGGATAACTTTGCATCTGAAACGCATTTTCAGGCGGCGGATCGCTACGTCGCCGCCTACACGCGCAGTCACTTGCAAAACTATCCGTTTGCCCAAGACAATCATGATCTAACAATTGCCGGGCACCCGTTTTATTGGACGATCGGCGGGCTATACGTCGTCTTCGGGCCCTATGAACTTGGCCCGTACAGCGACGGCACCAAAACGGTATTTGTTCCGGCGCGGTTTTTCTAATCTATCCATCATGAGGTGAAGGCAATGATATATTTGTATCATATCCGCAAACCAGCCGTCGTTACCGCGCATACGCCGGTACTCATGACGCTGCATGGCATGGGAACGAACAATCATGATCTGGCAGATATTGCGGCCGACGTCACCGTGCCATTTGTGCAGATCGACATTCAGGGCAATCGACCGTTTTCATCCGGTTATGCATTTTATCTGCCCGATCATTGTGCTGCGTCCGAAAAAAAGGTACTGACAGCCGTACTGAATACGCTCGATCGCTTCGTTGTCGAAACGCTCCGCAACGAAAACTTGGCCGCGGGTCAGCCGCTGTATCTACTCGGCTTCAGCCAAGGCGCGATACTCAGCCTGTCTTTCGCGTTGCTCCATCCGGGCTGCGTCGCCGGCGCCGTAGTGCTGAGCGGCCGGCTGCCCGGTTTCATACTGAAGACCGCAGTCGACTGTCCGCCTGGAGGCCCCGCCTTTTTCATCGGTCACGGGCAGGACGATCCCTTGTTCCCGCTGGAAGAGGCCCGGCAGGCCGACGCCTTTTTACGAAAAAAAGGCTATGCAACCGATTATCATGAATATCTCGCGCCGCACGGCGTGACGCCGAACGAGAGGATGGATCTCTGCGACTGGCTTGAACACCGTTTTGTGCATTTTGAGCAGGTCGATAGCAAATAAATGGGCCTCCTGGCGAAAAAACTCGCTACGGCGCCGAAGCACGTGAAAAAACGCAGTAAGTATGAGGGCGGCGCTGCAGAAGATCGCAGTGAACGAGCACCGAAAATACGGCTTACGCAAAACTGCGCCGAGTATGCGCCAAGACTCAAGCGGGGCGGCCGCGGCCGTTTGACATTTTCGTTTATCCGTCCTAGGATAAAGCTAAAGCAGATGTACGGATCAAAGATAATGAGGAAGAGTAAGTAGGCGGTGAATCTGAGCGTACAGAGAACCGGCGGCCGGTGCGAGCCGGCGCTCGATCGCCGTCGAATGGACTTCCGAATCGCAGCGCGGAACCCGCTCGAGAAGGCGGCAGTATGTGACTGACGGGTTGTTCCCGCCGTTACCCGGGAGGAGTATCGAAAGAAACACTCTTTCCGTACTTTCAGCCGATTGTTAAAAGGTGGCACAGCGAAATCTTCGTCCTTTGCGGGACGGGGATTTTTTATTTGCGGGGTGCCTATTTATCGAAAAAAATCCAAGGAGGTTCGATCATGAACGAACGTGTTTTAACCGGCGACCGAGTGACCGGTAAACTTCATCTCGGCCATTATGTCGGCAGTCTGAAAAAACGGGTCGAATTGCAGAACAAATATGAGACATTTATCGAACTGGCGGACGTGCAGGCGCTGACGACGCACTTCGACCACCCGGACCTGATCAAGAAAAGTCTGCGGGCGATGACACTGGACTATCTGGCTTCGGGCATCGATCCGGAAAAGGCGACGATTTATATTCAGTCGTTGATCCCGGAAATCGCCGAGCTGACCGTGTACTATTCGATGTTCGTCACTGTCAACGCACTGCGGCACAATCCGACAATTAAATCGGAAGCCGCGGCGCACGGCTACAAAGAATTGTATTACGGATTTCTCGGCTATCCGGTCAGTCAGGCAGCCGATATCACTTTTTGCAAGGCGACTTTGATTCCGGTCGGCGAGGATCAGTTGCCCCATATCGAAGAAACGCGGCGCATCGTCCGGCGGTTTAATCAGCTGTATCGTCCCGTCCTCGTCGAACCTCGGGCGCTTGTCGGCGACGTACCGCGGCTGGTTGGCCTCGACGGCAACAATAAAATGAGCAAGAGCCTCGGCAACGCCATCGAGCTGGATTCGACAGAGCAAGAAGTCAACAAGAAAATTAGAGGAGCAAAAACCGATCCGGCGCGCATTCACAAACACGATCCCGGCCATCCGGAAATCTGTCCGATTTACGCCTACCATCGCGTCTTTCGTCCGGAAGGCGCAGCCGAGATCTGCAAAAATTGCCAAAGCGGAGCGCTCGGCTGTTTTGAATGCAAGCAGAAAATCGCCCGTTCAATCAACGATCTGCTCGATCCAATGCGGCAACGTCGCGAAAAATATCGGCAGCATCCGGAGACGATTGACGATATCTTGATCACGGGCACCCAAAAAGCGCGCAGCGAGGCAAGAAAAACGATGAAAGATGTTCGCGAAGCCATGGGTCTGAATTATTTCCCGGCCGGCAAAGTGCAAAAAACACATTGAAACAAATGGAAAAAGTGCGGCTCCTTGTTAACGGGCGGTAATCATTTATTCGATGTCAATCGGACACGGTCAATGGGTCATTGCGAAAGCGTTCGCAGCGAAAAGTGTAAGGTAAGAGAAATTACCGCCTGGAGGAGTGGAAAAGAATGAATGCCGCATTTCTGTTAACCCCGAAACGTGACGTAAAATTCGTATACGATCACTGGACCGTCAGGCAAGCACTGGAGAAAATGGAGCATTATCGTTATTCCGCCATACCGGTTCTGAATAAGAAAGGAAAATACGTCGGCACCTTAACCGAAGGCGATATTCTCTGGAATCTGAAAAAGAATGCAGACCTCGATTTTAAAGACACGGAGCACATGCGATTGAGGGATGTCCCGCGTTACAGAGACATCGCGGCCGTTTCCATCGATGTCGATATCGATGACATACTGGAAAGTTCTCTGTCACAGAACTTTGTCCCGATTGTCGATGACAGCGGTGTGTTCATCGGTATGATCCGCAGGCGCGAGATCATTGCTTATTTATTGAAACAGCGATCGGAATCGTTAAAAACTGTATGATCAAGTGAAGGCCCGCCCTCCAATTGGATGAGGGCGGGCCTTCTCCAGTCCATCGCAGCTGCATCGCCGCTCTTCATTAAAGCAATCATGGCCGTTTCACAAAATGGCGTATCTCTTTGCATGTTAACCGTAAAACTTCCGGATCATAGAGTACAAGCGGTACGGATTCTTCGACCACTTCGCTGAATCGCAACCCATACCAAATTGCCGGTGAAGCCGTAATGTTTTGTAAAAAGATTCGTCCGCCGATTAAAAAGCGATCAAGCTGCTTCATGTCGGCATCGGCCGCCAGATCCATGAGTTGCTGCGTTGTAATGACAAATTTAAAATCGCCGACCCGTCTGTTTTTTAGCGTCGTATACTTCGGATACTGCGAGCCAATGAGTCCCTTATCAATGAGATCATTCACAATCTGCCGAATATAGATGTTCACATGTTGCGAATTTTTAAAACCAAGATAGAGCTGAACACTGATGATATTGCGTGTCCCGAGCATGTCGACCGTATACATGCTCCGGTAGGGGACATCCGTTTCGTTTACCGTAACAAACCAATATACCTTGGCCCGTTTCGGACGTTTATCCAGTATTGAATAGAGCACAGTTCGTTTGACACGATAGTGCGGCCCAACTTTGGCCATGTAAACCAGATTCGTCGCATAAAGCGGTTCGTTTTGATCGTTGCTCAGCTGGATCAGTTGTTTCCGATAGTTGAGTAAGGAAACGTATTCACTCGTGCCTTCATATTTTTCCCGTTTCTTATTGCCAAAATACCAGATGATCATCACCGATAAGATAAGCAGGGTCAGCAGGGTCGTTAGATAGCCTCCATGAATAAACTTAGTCAGGCTGGCTACAAGAAAAATCGTCTCGATACAGCCGAAAAACGCCGCCATCACATAAGCTGCCGCCTGATTTGCTTTCATTTTAATAAATTCAAATAAGAGCAAGGTCGTCATCAGCATCGTCAGCGTAATCGCCAGACCATAGGCAGCTTCCATGTGCTGTGAGGTTTGGAAAAGCCAGACGATCCCAAGGGTAATCATGCATAGCAACCAGTTGACCGTGCCAATATAAATCTGACTGCGCACATTACTTGGATGTTTGATCAGCATTCTTGGTAAGAATTTTAATCCGATAGCCTCATTGACCAGTGTATAGCTACCCGTAATCAGAGCCTGCGAAGCGATAATCGCTGCTAATGTGGCGATGACGATAGCGAACATCCGTGTCTGCCCTGGCAGCATTTCATAAAATGGATTGACCGTCACGGCCTGCCGATATGCGGCGCTCTGATAATGACCGAGCACCCAGGCTCCTTGGCTGAAATAACTGAGCATCAGCATCAGATAAACAAACGGCCAGCTGCCGTAAATATTCTTCCTGCCGACATGCCCCATGTCGGAATAAAGCGCCTCCGCGCCGGTCGTCGCCAAGAAGACACTGCCCAGAATAAATAGGCCAACCTTGTTTACCGGGCTGAACAAAATCCGGATTGCGTAAAGGGGAGACAATGCCTTTAATATCTCCAGATGAGCCCACAAATTCGGTAGTCCGACTAGACCGATAAACAAAAACCAGATCAGCATAATCGGTCCGAACGAACGGCCGATCACCGCCGTACCAAAATGCTGAACAATAAACAATCCCAATAGAATAGCCGTGACGACCAATACCACGACAAGTTGCCGGTCGCTGAAATGCAGCGAACCAAATTGCTGCCCTTTGAGTCCTTCAATTGCCGACGTCACGGTGACGGCCGGCGTTAGCGTCCCGTCCGCCAGTAGTGCGGCACCGCCGATCAGCGCCGGGAAAATCAGCCAACGCGCCCGATTGCGGATTAAAGCATATAATGCGAAAATGCCGCCCTCATGATTGTTATCGGCACGCATCGCAATAGCGATATATTTGATAGTAGTAATAATCATGAGGGTCCAGAAAATTAAAGAAATCGCACCGATGGTATATTCAGGTACGGCATTTTGCATATTTCCGGCATCGGAAATGATCGCACTCATGGTATACAGGGGCGATGTCCCGAGATCGCCATAGACAATACCCAGTGTAATGATCATTCCCGTAAAAGAAAGTCGTTGAATTCGTTTTTCTTCTTTTTCCATAAATCAAACTCCTCACCATTCAATTCTCTGAGCGAGCGAGAACTTTTACGAATGCTTGGCATCCCCGGCAAAGTTTAGGCGTCCGCTGCAAAAAATATCTGCCGATGAGCGATTTCTGATCAATATCTCTGCAGGATTGTCCAAATGTTCAGCTCCAATCGGCATCTGAGCCGTGAGCTACCGCTCATTATACAGGAGGATCAGATGATAGCCGCCTTTTTTTATACTTTTTTAATGCCGATAGGTACATTTTTTACAAAATTTTAATGCCGCTCTGCTATAAGCTAAACATAGAGTTGTGGTCGATGATTAAGTTAGTCAGCGACCAAAGCAAGTGAAAATCCGGTTTGCGAAAATAGAGGACGTGCCCTGGCATTCCATAACGCCAGCACGGGTAAGAGACGTGATATGATGAAGGGGAATCACAGATCCCGCGATTCTGGCCAAAGCCCTGAAAAGCACTGATTCCACAGCATGTCGGATAACTTGATGATGCATGAATAGGCACCGCGTGAAGGTCCAGTCTAAAATCCTGAATGCGGACGGCTAATCGTCGGGTCTCCGGAAATGCAGCAGCAATGCAGGTTGGAAAGAAGGATCGGCTATCAAACGATTACGCAGACAAAAAAGTAAACAAAAGTCAGCAGATGAGCGATATCGGACAACAGGATTACAACAAAGCGGACCAATTCTTGTTTGTTTGAGCAGCAGTTCGGCGACAGACCAGTTAATCGATGAAGCTGAAAAGATAGCTGCCGCCATGCAGACGTCCTGGATTGCCCTTCATATTGACAATCCGAGTCTCATCGGTCGTCGCAGCAAGCAAGTGAAGCAGGCAACTGCCTGCGAAGCGCGGGTGACCGAGCGGGGCGGTGAAATGTACCATGTCATCGGGCGGCATGTGGATCGTGAAATCATTTCCTTTGCCAACCGGCACCAAGTCGCCCGTATCCTGATCGGTCGGCCGCATGCGCCATATCCGTTTCCTTTTGGTGGCGTCGCCGATCATTTGATACACGGCACCGGGCACATTCCTGTCGAGGTTGCCTCCGTCAGTCGCGCTTCCGACCATTTGACCCACGTAAATAAAGCGGGCAGAAAACGGAACCGTGAACGAAGAGCAATCCTGCCCTATGTCGTGTTAACTGTTGCAGTCGCCCTACTAACGTTACTGCTGAATGCCATGCTGACTCATTTCGTTCAGGTAAATATTGCACTGCTTTTTCTGCTGCCCGTCCTGATCGGCGCGTCATTGTGGGGAATCGGTCCCGGACTTTACACGGCGATCCTGGGGACACTCTGTTTCGACTATTTCTTTGTTGCGCCGAACTTCAGTTTCACGGTTACCGATTTGCGTTATGTCTACTCATTTCTCATCTTTCCATTCATGGCCATTCTGGTCGCCGGCCTGTCCTCAAGTTTAAAACGCCAGCTCAAATTAGCGCGGGAAAGGGAACGGATCATGTCCGTTTTATACGCCCTCAGCCGCCGGATCGTCTTTACGGACAACCTGAAACAAACACTGCAACATATCGCCGCTACGGTCGAAAAAACAATCGGCCGGCCTACCACGATTTTTACTGCTGAGAACGACGGGACAATCATCCACCGATTCGGTCTCCGGAAGAAGACCGCCAATAAAAATGAACAGCAAGCAATCAGGTGGGTGTATAAAAATAAACGGCCGCTGGTCGACCGGAACAGCTTGAACTGCTCATTCCGGCCATTAATAGTGGAAAATGCGGTATACGGCATTTTGGCCATTCACGGCGATCCATGCGCGGACACCCAGGAGCGGAACCGGCTGATCGGATCTGTATGCAATCTAACGGCATTAGCCATCGCACGAGCTAACATGCGTCAAACGATTGAAAAAGCTCACCTGGCGGCGGAGTCGGAAAGACTATATACCGTATTGCTCGATTCTATCTCTCACGAACTGCGCACGCCGCTGACGACAGTGATCGGCTCGGCGACGGCATTGATCGATAACGATACCCTTTTCACCGCCGGCGACCGGCTGGAATTACTCAAAACGATCCAGAAGGGAGCCACCCAAATGAATCATATTGTCACCAATCTGCTCGGCATGGTTCGGCTGGAAAGCGGTATGCTTAAACTCAATCGTCAATGGTGTGATTTAGAAGACATTATCGGCATTGTCCGGCAACATCTCAATGATCGATTGCAGGGCCGTTCATTGAAATTCACCATTGCTGAGCATCTGCCGTCGCTTTTTGTCGATGAACAACTCTTCGGTCAAGCCCTGGAAAATATTCTCGGCAATGCGTTAAAATACTCGCCGGCTAAAAGCCCGGTGACATTTAGCGCATACATGAAGCACGGCGAGATGTACATCGCAATCAGCGATATGGGAAATGGCGTGCCGAACGCACAATTAGATCATATTTTCGATAAGTTTTTCCGTCTGAGGAAAACATCGTGGCTCCCGGGAACCGGACTCGGACTGACAATCGTCAAGGGCATCGTTCAGGCGCACGGCGGCCGTGTCCGCGCCTATAATCGCGAATCGGGCGGGCTGACGGTCCTGATCGTTTTAAACAACCGATCTCTGAAAAACATTCCCGGCGACGACATCGATGCGCCAAGCGGCGCTGACTGAGAACGAAAGGAGAATAAACGGACCGTGGATAGAAAAGGGGCAAAAATTCTAGTCGTTGACGACGAAGCGCAAATCCGCAAATTTTTATCCATCACATTAAAAGTTCATCATTTTTTTGTCGGCGAAGCCGCTACCGGTGAGGAGGGCATTCGCCAGGCATCTTCGGGTCATTACGATTTGATTATCCTTGATCTGCGGCTGCCGGATATCTCCGGCATGCAAGTGTTGAAAAATATTCGTGAATGGTCGGCCGTGCCGATTATTGTGCTCACCGTGAAAGAAGGCGAGCAAGATAAAATTGCGGCTCTGGACGGCGGCGCCGATGATTATATCACCAAACCGTTCGGAACCGGCGAACTGCTGGCCCGAATTCGCGTCGCTCTTCGCCACACGGCAAAATCGAAAGATCGGCCTATACTCGATTTTGGCGGACTGCGGATGGATCTGTTGCATCGAAAAGTGCTCGTGAATCAGCGCGAGGTTAGGTTGACACCGACCGAATATGAGTTATTAAAAATATTAGCCCTTCACGCCGGCCGGGTGATGACGCACCATCAACTGCTGGAACAAGTCTGGGGCGGGCAACAGCTGAACACGGGCAGCAACTATCTACGTGTCTATGTCGGCCATCTCCGCAAAAAAATTGAGCAAGATCCGACGAGACCGGTGTATATTTTAACTGAACCGGGAATCGGCTATCGATTCAATGATGATCCGGACTAGAGAGGCGCTCCTCCGAACAGCGGACGGCAGTCGACCCGGTCGAGCCTTCAATCACCGTCCCGGCTGCCGGCTTTCTCTTTAGACTGCTGCTCTTGCTTAGCGCCATTGCAACAACCGTCAACAGCATAAAAGCGAGAAACGTCACAATAATGACCGGGACGGCCGGCATGTACTGAAACAGCGCCCCATAAACGAACATGCCGACCGGAAGCAGCGATGTGCAACCGACCATCATGATCGTAAAAACACGCCCCTGGAAATTAGCCGGGATCGTCTGTTGCATATAAGTCTGAACCGGAACGTTGGCAAATACAAGCGCCGTGGCCATCACAAAATAAAGCAGACAGAACACGACGGTGGACAGCCAAGCGGTCATCGGCACGACCAATGGTACGACGGAGAAAATGATCGGCAGACCGGCAATCAGCAATGCCTTGCAGACAATATTCAGTGGATGGCCCTCAATGTTTACCCGCGCGGCAAGCAGCCCGCCAGCTACCATGCCAAGCGAAAAGACCGCCTCCGTCAGGCTATACTGCAGGCTATGCAATCGTAGTACATGGACCATCAGATAAGGGAAACCAACCGTCACGATGCCAAATAGAAAATTTAGGATAGCCGAGCCGATCATCATATAGAGGATCAACCGGCGTTTTTTTACATAAATCAATCCTTGCTTCATGCTCTGCCACATCGTCTCCGATTCGGTGCCGATTTGCTCCGGCACTTCGATCAGATGAAAGTTCATTGTCGTGATAATCAGGATAACGAGCAACTCGGCAACAATCTCAAAATAGATGAAGAACGAGAACGGCACGAGGGCAAAGAGCGCCCCCGCCGCTATCGGGCCGACAATATTAGCCAAGGAAGACGCCGACTGCTCCAACGAATTCAGCCGCTGCATGAACGGCCGCTCGACCATTCGGGAAACGGCCGATTGATACGTAATCATCACCAGACGTTGATTCAAACCGATCGTCGCGACGATTAACAATACCATCAGATAGTGCCAACGGCCGAATAACGGGAAAAATAGACCATAAAGAGACAGCAGGCCCGCGCAGGTCGATTGCGCCAGAATCATGACCCGCTTATTGTCATAATGATCGGCAACATAGCCGATCAGCGGCGAAAAAGCGATACCGACGAGCGGTCCAATGAGCAGCGTCGTACCAAAGTTCAGTGCCGACCCGGTTAATTTTAATATGTAGAGACTAATCGCAAAATTGAACAAAGACATACTGAAACTGCCGACAAAGTCGCTCGCCACCGCTTTCTTAATCTGTTTTCTCGATGCTTGTGCCAAATTCATAGCCAATCGCCCTCTCCGGAACTTCCCTATTAGGGCCAGTATAAAGCCTGAATAGGGTGATTGCTTCAGTCTGCGGGCGTAGTCCGGCACAGCCTTTCGAACGGAATTTTATCGGGAAGACTGCTTCGTGAGCCGACACAACGGAATCCGCCATATCAACCAGCGGATGAAGAGCGTCGAGGGGGGAATTTTTCGCAACAACGACAGGATCTTTTTATCGAACAACGACGGACGGGTTGCTCTTGCCGAACGCGAAATCAGTCTGCCAATGACGAGAAAACACTTCGCCGTGCAACCCGCGGGCGCCCGGAGCGGCATAAAAAAAGGCCGTCCGACAGCCGAAATGGCGGGACAGCCTTTTCCCTAATTAATGTATGCCATGAACAACCGATCAGGTTTCCCCAACCAGCCGACTTCCTGTACCGGTATTTACAGATTTCGACCTTTTTCAAAAGAAAGCAACATATGATTGCTGGCTTCCTTAACCAGTTGATCAAACAACGCATAAGTGCGCCGGGTCACTTCGGCGGCAGTAATCGCATTTTGTTCAGTCAGAAAATCGATCAGTTCACTGCCTTTTAACTCCGAAGCCTGACGATCGATTTCCGCAATCCGTCCGACAACGTAGCTTTGCGCGTCGTCCTTGAAGGCATTCACCGTGTTGATCACCCGATGGTACTGCGGCTCGGCCAGCGCAGCAATCGTCTTATTTAGCCAGTAAGTGCTGCCGAGGTCGACTGTGCCGGTTGTGTTTTTATAGTTTTCCGGCGTATCGCTTACATTCGCGTAAAACGGGACCTGCGCGCTATATAAATTGACGCCGAACGTCAACCAGTGAATCGCCGCGTAGCCCTCCGGTACGTCGCCGCGGATCTGCAAAATATGGAATTCCTGGTTCCGATCGATACCGATTGGCCGGAATGTGTGCTTCTGCTTCTCCGACCCATTGCCGAACACGTCATACGGCGTCTCCTGATAATGTGAGCCGAGGATATACTGAACATCTTCGATACTAACCTTATGAGAAGGCTTGCGGAAAAACGGCAGCTCGTCGCTGATCGGATCCTGCTCAATTTCCGGGTTCAGGTATTTTTGCCCATACCAGGCGCGCGGCGTATTATAATGGTGATCGGCCAGCGTATGCGTCCCGAATAGGTTACGGAAATTGAACGTCCGGTCACTCGGGTTCAAATGATTGCGTGCCGCAAATTCACGCAGATCGGTCGACCACATGAACTCATCCGGTTTGGAAAAATCAATCTCCTGAATACCGGTCTGATTCGGCGCAATCACATAGGCATCGTCAGGGATTCGCTGCGCTGCCCAATGATGACCGCCGACCGTCTCCATGTACCACACCTCATCCTTATCGGAAAAGGCAATCCCGTTGCTTTCGAACGTTCCGTATTTTTCAATGATTGCCCCGAGGCGCCGCACGCCTTCGCGTGCCGAATGAATATAAGGCAATACAACCGATTCCATCGCTTCTTCCCCGATACCGTCATGGACGAGCGGATCGAGGCCGAGCACATGCGGGTTGGTGAATTCCGTTTCGGTGGCACTCATCGCAACATTGTCCGTATTAATCCCCGCTTCGCCCCAAACGCCAGCGGAATCATCAGCGCACGGCGTGAATGTATGGCGCAGCGCGTCATTCGGCAAATCCAGCGAAAAAGCATTCACTTTCGACGAGAACTGCTTCGGATGATCCGCCGCTTTGATCACAGTAAAGCGTTTCGGATTGATCGCACCGTCCGCATCTTCATTGCGCGCAATAATCGTCGAACCGTCGATCGTTGCGCCCTTTCCAACGAGAACGGCCGTACAACTTGAATGTTTGACTTTTTTCACAATGATGGCTCCCCCTGTTGTAAACCGGTCCGCCGCAGCGTTAACCGTTTCTGAATCGATTATGTCACAATCTTTCGAATCGCTCAACCGCTGGTCATTCATTATGTTTCCATGCATCAGCCATGTTGCATTGCGAGTACCGGCATGATTGACAGTTGAAAATAACAAATCGATGGACATTTCAAACAGGATAAAAGTTTTTGTCATGAAAAAATGACTGATTGTCGTTACATCGTCACTATGCAATGAAGATTGCCCAAGACGCCCGTCCATCTCAGCGTTATGGCTGACGGCCTTGCTAAAAAAAGCCCGACGCGATAAACGACCGTGGAAAAGAAACCTATCACCGGTATGAGCGTATGAGTTACACTGCGGCCATTGGCAGTGCATGACTGACTATTTTACTAATGATTTTCAATTTTTGGCTGTTTTATTGGGCCTCGAAGCTGAATATATGGCCATCGACCTGGTATGGTCCAATGCAGCGGATGCCCCGTCTCATACCTACCGCCTATGTCAATGTTTGCTCGCAAAAATAAATAAGCACGGGTCGCCCGCAGTCAGGCAAGCTATCCGCACTTAAGACGCCATCAATAAATTATTGAAGCACCGGGCCAGCTTCTGTCGTTACCGAAACCGTTACACTGCGTGCGGCCGACGCCGGCGGCCGGCAGCGATCAGAGCGGCAAGAACCAGGCCGCCTGCCGTTAAAACCGCAGCCGCGACATAGGCGGCATTAAAAGCGCCGGTCGTTTCGTGAAAATAAGCGGCGATTCGCGGCCCGATCAACGCACCGCCGGCATAGCCGAGAAAAACGAGCGAATAATTCATCCCGAGATACTTCGTCCCAAACATCCGGCCGGTCATCGGCGGAAAAATCACCAGCAACCCACCGAAAGCAAAACCGAGGACGACGATGCAGAAGACAAACGGGACGGGAGCCGCGATGGCTGTCAGCAGCAGTAACGCAACCATCGTCAGCGACAAATCCAGGCAGAGCGATTTGATCGCCCCGATTCGTTCATAGATAAAACCAAACGCCACCCGGCCGAAAAAGTTAGCCAGCGTACTGATACTGACTACCACCGCTCCGGCCGCGGCGGAAAAGCCGACTTGATGCTGCGCAATGACGGAGACGGAACTGACTAGCATCGTCCCTGCCGTACTGGCGACGGTAAATGTCGCGATTAATGCGTAAAAGGCCGGCTGTTTCAACATACCCCGCCAGTTGAGCCCGTCCGCTTTGCTTTTTTTCCGGAGCGGCCGGGACAGATCGTTCTTCGATGCCTCGTTAAGCCACTGCGCCGTCGAGAAAGAAAGTACGATAAACAAAATGCCGAGGATGCGATAGGCGTTCAAGACGCCGAATGCGTCAATCAAACCAGCGGCGATCGGTGCCAGCAAAAACGGCCCGATCGCTGCACTTGAGAGCAGCAGCCCCGATATTTTACCGGTTCGATCGGGAAACCATTTGAGCGCCGTAATCAGCGACGGGTTATAAAGCTGTCTCTTATACACATCTCCGAGCCCAC
>UQRJ01000003.1 GCA_900543345.1 uncultured Sporolactobacillus sp.
AGATGTCTTAGGGTCTCGTGGGCTCGGAGATGTGTATAAGAGACAGCAATAACGATGTCACTTGGGCCGCGTCCATTATTATCCTGGTCATCGTGTTTCTCATTCAGTTTATCGGTGACCGCATCACGCGCCGCATCGATAAAAGATAAAACAGGAAAATAACAATTATCCTGCAACAGAAAGCATCAGTCATAAAAATATATAGGATAGTGGGGGTAAATGATGAAAAAGCTCTTTTCCTTTTCAATTATTTTGTCATTAATTATTGTATTGGCCGGCTGCGGTAACAGCTCGTCGGGAGCGGCCCAGAAACAAACGAATCTGCTGGTCGGCGCATCAGCCGTTCCGCACGCGGAAATTCTGAAAAAGGCCGTTCCGCTGCTTAAGAAAAAGGGAATCAATCTAAAAGTCAAAGTATTTAATGATTATGTGCTGCCCAATAAGGCTTTGGCGGCTAAACAGCTGGACCCAATTATTTTCAGCATATTCCCTATCTCGATCTTTACAATAAGCAACACGGGACCCATCTCGTCAATGCCGGAAAAATCCACATCGAACCGTTCGGCATCTATTCGAAAAAATATAAAAGCGTCGGCCAGATTAAAGACGGTGCGACCGTTCAGATTAGTAACAATAAAGCCGAACAGGGGCGGATTCTCCTGCTTCTTCAATCCAAGGGGCTGGTAAAAATCAAGCCGGGTGTCGACGGCGTTTCCGCCACACTGAAAGATATTGACAACAGCAAACACCTGAAGTTCCTTCAGCCGATCGATCCGGCGCTGCTTCCGAAAGCCTATGAACACAGCGCAGCCGACTTGTTTGCCATTAATACGAATTTCGCGCTGCAGGCTAAGCTGCAGCCGAAGAAAGATGCGCTAATCCTGGAAGGCTCCAAATCGCCGTACGCAAACGTCATTGCCGTTCGCAAGGGCGATGAGAAGAAGAAAGCCATCAAGGAACTGGTCCGTGTCCTTCATTCGAAAACGATTCAGAATTTCATCGATAAAAAATATAAAGGTGCGGTCTTGCCGGTTTCCGACTGACTTCATTTATTCGTCTTTATAATGGCTGTCCCCAGAAGGCCCACTGAGGCATAACGAGAGGAAGAAATTTTTCCTCTCGTTTTTTTAATGGGCTTGTACGGTGGGGCAAGCAGCGCGCGTCTGTTTCCGCCGGCACAATGAGCATCGATCCCTGCACGCGCGCGATTCAGTGATCACGCCTTTTCAGGACGATTTCGAAGTAACGGCCGCACAAAACCGGCACAGATCATGGTCATCAGTCCGAAACCGATGATTAACGGCCATTGATTTGAGCCTGTGACGTGCATGTCGACTACCGATAAGGCGACAATATTGATGGTAATGACGATAGCAAAGATCAGCATCATCGGGGCAAGCAGATAGCCGAGCGGATGCCGCTTCATCAGAAGAACGGCGGAAATGAACATCAGCGGCAGGAAAAAAGAAAGGTCCAGTACATAGACCGGATTGGTCGGTAAGCCGCTGTTTCTTACAGCGGCGGGTACCTGATCGGCAAGCGCCGCGGGCAGCGATTGCAGCAACCAGAGTACGCTGAATAGTGAGGCGACGATGATCAGAAAAATACCGATTGTCTTTTCCGGTACGCGGCAAACGAATCGGTGTTTATTGTCCTGATTTTCGATCAGAAAGTAAATAGTCGCGTAAATCGATAAGCCGAAAATTGCGCAATAGAGATGAAACAAAGGATTAAAATGGACCGCAAAACAGTAAATGGCATAGTCATAGCAATTGGCCGCCATCAGGCCGATCCAGATGAGTTTGCCGCTCCGACTGCCGCGCGCGGCCAGACATGCCGAAACGAGCAGGCCGGGCACTACCACCAGAAGATTAGAGAGATCCTGACCCAGGCATTGCACCTGCCAATCGGCCGTTTCCCGCCAGTAAAAATCAGGTACGAAAAGACCGATCAGACTGCACGTCATGGTCAGAAAAGTAATCGGCAGTGTAAAGAAAAGCAGTTTGCTATCCGTTGTACGACCCGTTTTTTCCATCAGCTAGTCTCCCCGATCCATTTTAGCGATATTCCTCAGCATCTGGGCCATCACCGACCGTGCCGTGTGCAGTGCTTCACCGTCGATGTCGGCAAATAAAGCGGCAGTAAATGCGTCGCCTTCTTTTTTTGTCCGCTTCCACAGATTGACATTACGGCCGGTCGGCCTGAGGCGGACGGCGCGAGCATCTTTATGATCCCTTTCCATTTTCAGCAATCCTTTTCGCGCCATTTTTAACGCAATCTGTTTAACATTCTGATGCGAGCTGCCCATTTCTTTAGCGACTTCTTTGATAGTCGGCGAGTGTTGAAAGAGATTATCGATGACAATCGATAGCAGCCATTGCTTTGTTGTCACGTCATATTTCTTCAGTTCCCGTTGCATGAGCGTATCCACCCGGTTAGCGGCAACAAACAGCGCACCAAATAAGAACTGCCGGTCCGGCATGTTGTCCAAATGATTCATCACAGTCACCTTTTTTCTACTATGGCCAGCGCGCGTCGGGCCCATTCTTTAGCCCGCTCAGGTTCGCCGCTTTTTAGCGGTCCCTTCGTGCCCAAGACAAGAAATCCTTCAGGCGGCAGAATTAACTGACCGCCCTTTTTCTGCAGCCGTTTGGCAATTTTTTCGGCTGCATAACCGAACAGGCCGATCGCGATGCGGAGCAGCCGGGAATCAACAGTCGTTTTTGCGATCCTTGTGTCAAAGGCCAATACAGAACTTCCTTGCAGATCGTCTGCCGGCAGACGGCTGATGAAATCCGTCACCGCCCCGGTCGGATGAAAAGCCTGTGTCGGCGAACCGACCATCAGTATGTCGGCATCATGCAGTCGCTCGGATGTCACTTCATGTGGTCTGAGCATTTCAACGGTTGCCGAAGCCAGTGCTGCTTTCATTGTTTCGGCAATTTGTTCAGTGTTGCCATGTGTGGAATCATAAATAATCAGTATGTTCATTGATCAATCTCCTCGAGTTAGTAAGGGTAATGTGTTACTTAATAAGATAACATATTACCTATTTATTGCAAGATTTTTTTAAAACCCGTGTCGATGAAGACTTCATTCATTCGATAGCAATTAAATAAGAAATCACGCGATAACCGATTGCTACGGAAATCTATTTCTCTCTTAGGGTAATAAACAACGCTTGGATTACCGATTTTACCAAAAGCTTATCGTTCTTTAATTTAGATGAGTTTTAATCCATGCAGGGCACCGTGAAGCGCTAATCCTCTGATCAGTGCGGCGATAGCCGCGGCCGGTTCTTCAGTGCCGCTTCCCAGCCATTCAAGTACAATGCTGAAGTGGGCGGAAATCAGATACGTCGCTATGTCATACAGCGGAAACGGAATTTTTCCGCCGAACTGGCGATCAGGAATCATTGAAAGATGACTCTGCGCGGTGTGCATCATTTTTTCACGGAATGAAAATTTCGTCCCGCTTTTAGATGTCTGGCCGGACGATAAGAACTACCGTAAGCTTAGATTCTATTTTCAACACTGAATTGACTTCCAGTCCACGCGTTTCCGAAGCAGTGATAACAAGGCTACATGCCACGTTATATTTACCAGAAATGCCCTATCCCTAGTATGCGTCCCGTTCTGTTCCTCGGGGTGCGCATGAACCGATCGTCTAAAACGGCAGAGGGGCGATTAGATTATGAATTCTTTGTTTTTGTAAAAAAAATAAGAAAGATCAGTACCGAGAGGAAAAAAACAGTTTGAAGGATCCGCGTCCAGACCTGATCCGGGAAAAAATTGCGAATACCGAACAATATATCGGCGAGCACATACAAGCCGGAGAGGATCATTAGCACAATCAATAGATTCTTGAATACACGCACCTCGCATTGCCTCCCTGGATAACCCTTTATTGTTCACCGATTTGTTTTTGTTTGCGCAGAAGCAACCATGCGCCAAGCGAAGCAGTGACCGGGATCACAATCACAACACCAATTGCGCCGGAGAGAATCGACAGCACTTCCGACGCGAAGACTTTCGCGTTTAATACGGCTCCAAAACCGTAATGCAACATCTTGAACCAAATCATCAGCGTCAGATAGCCGCCGATAAAGGCAAAATAGAGGGTATTGGTCGTCGTCCCGAGAATATCGCGGCCGATTTTCATTCCGGAGTGTCGCAACTGGCCGGCACTGAGCCGCGGGTTCAACCGGATCATCTCATACATCGCCGAGGAGACGGACATGGCAACATCGATAATTGCACCGATTGAAGCAATTGCCAGAATATAGACGGCTACCTTCTGAAAATTGATGCCGACGCTCAGTGTATAGCCGGAAATCGTGTCTTGCTGTTCTTCACCAAAACCCTGTATCATCCCGTATTTCACAGCCGGAATAATAATGGCAACGAGAATAATCAAGGTCAGCGAAGTGGCCAGAAACGCGCAGACTGTTTTTAAGTTTTCTCCATTAATAAAAAACAGGTTAATCAGCAGAATAAGAAGAAGATTGACGACAATCAGCACGGCCACATCAAATTGCCAGCAGATCAGCAGAATCGTAACAGCAATCAGCACCAGGTTTAGAAATAGCGCGAAGAAAGATTTAATCCCTTTTTTACGGCCGATCGAGGCCATTAATAAAAACAACACGGCGGTCAGCAAGATCGAGACGGTCATGACGCCGCCTCCCTTCTGCGCAGCAGTTGCGATGCTAAATAGATGGTGATCGGAACGGCCAGCACAATGCCGATACTACCGACAAGGAAGCGAATGAACTCCAGCGACAGGTTCAGCGAAAACGCATAATTAAGTGGATAACCGTTTTTCAGGCAGAGAATAATGATCGGCGCGGAACCGCTGATATAAGCAAAGAGCAAGATGTTGGTCATCACACCCATGATGTCGCCGCCAATGTCGAACCCGGCGCGGCGCAGCCTTCTTTTCGAGACGTCCGGATGACGACGCTGAAGCTCATCCAGCGATGAGGTGATCGTGATCGCGACATCCATAATCGCTCCGAGCGAACCGGTTAAGAGTTCCGACAGAAAAATTTTTTCCGGAGGAATCGTGACAAACTCCATCAGATCATAATGAATGCCATTGCCGGAAGTCAGATGGATCGCCAGTACCGCGATTAGCAGCGAGACATAGGTTGTTACCAGCGTCGCCAGAATCGCGACGATCGTCGAGCGCCGTCGGCCGCCGATCAGCACCAGCGACACAACGGTACAAATGATCACGGCCACCGAAAAGATCGCCAGCAAGCTAAGATCGCGATGGCTCAGATAGAAATCCAGTGCCAGCGACAGACAGCCGATATTAAATAGCAGGCTGACGGCTGAACAGGCGCCTTGCCGCTTACCGACCACCAAAAGCAGCATGACAAAGACAGCCGCCGCAATCAGAACAACTGTATCCCGCTTAACGCCGGTGATCGATCCGCTCCAAGTACCCGATGCCCGGTGTCCCAGGTGGACAAACACTTGCATGCCCGTTTCGTATTTCTGCGAGAACGCCTGGGACGCAGTATATGTACTGACAATCCGGACAGCATCGCCTTTATGCTTGCCGTTAAGCAACACGGCGTGAATCTGCTGACGGATGCGCCGGTCGCGGTTACCGTGCCAGTCCTGTACCGGTGTCTGTCGGATGCTTTTAACATTCGTGACGCGAGCCAGTGCCGTTTTATAAAGAAACGCATCGTGACGCGAGACTAGAAACACGGCGACTAACACAGCGAAAAACGCGGCGGCCATGATCATCATTTTTCTCCAACGCAAGACTGGTACAGATCCTTTCTTCTCGGCAACGTTCCACTTATTTTCAGTATGATTGCAAATTGACCACGATGCAATCTATTTCAGTGGCGTAAAACAGACTGTCACCGATAAATCAAATGATTAAGCAGTTCTACCGTGGTGCCAACCATTAGGCCATCGAGTTTCCAGGCAAGCAGCTTAAGTCGACGGATTATGCTGACAATCGTCGGCCTTCACCAACGAAGGACTAAGGTCAACCAATCAGCGATCAATCTCCACAGATGCGGATATTCTTCGTGAATGGTCCCTCTGACTCGTTCCGCAGACAGGTCGCTCCAATTGTCGGCATGGGAAACAATCGTCACGGCCCCTCGCGCGACATGGCCGATCGCCAAATGCGCACTGGCATAATCGCCAAACGCGATATGCGAGGCGATGGCTATGCCGCCGACTGAAAACATGCCGAGCGACAGGCCGCCCAGTGAAAATATGCCGATCGCGATTCCACCGGCCGCCAACGTACCGACGGCTATGCCGCCAAGTGACAGCAGTAACCCAAACGCCAGATTGCCAAAAGCAATTAACCCGAGCGGCAGCAGGCCGACACTCAATGCGCCAAGCGACAGCAGGCCGACCGACAGTACGCCCACCGATACATTGCCGACAGCTAGTATTCCCCTGGCGACATCGAATCCCGTCCCGAAATGAATATGGACGAGCGGAAGTCCGCAGAGTTTCTTTTTGCTTTTATATTCATACCGCAAGCGGTATCTCATCCAATGGCTTTTACCCCTACTCACACGTTCGTCGGGCGGCACTTCGTTCGGTCCGTCTCCCTTAAGCAGGCGGTCCGTCGCCACACCGAATACATCACTGAGGATAACTATTTTTTGCAAATCCGGCGTCGAGCGGCCCGATTCCCATTTAGAAACGGCCTGACGCGATACCGCAAGTTTCTCAGCCAATTGTTTCTGAGACAGCCCATGCTGTTTTCGCAACATTTGCAGGTTTTCCGCAAAGTCCACGTGCCTCACCTCAGCTTCAGATTAATCTTATTTCCGGCGAAAGACTATCACGTAACGTCGACAATTTGTCAACCAGCCGTTGCAGACGCCGATTTTGTCGCTAAAAAATCGGGCGGCAGTCCGTATCGCCCGACAAGGACCGTCCGATCGCGCAAGATAATTTACGTAAACGACAGTGTTTGTTCCCGAAACTGCGTGCCTTGGCGACAACAGCGACAACGCTGCCGGGCCGTCGAAAACATGGTGAGTTCAGCGCTTTTTTATTCCCTTACGGTTTTAATCAGCAAATTGGTCAGTGCAATCGCACCGCTTTTTGTCAGGTGAACCTGATCGGGCGCAAAATAATCGCTGTGATTCTCGCTTGCCTTATACCAGTCGGCCAACCTGACATTGGCATAACGCGCCGCCTCCCGTGCCAGCGTCTGATTGACAGTATACTGCCACGGACGCGGTACTCTCGTGTTAACCAGAACCACCCGCCGATTTGTACCAATGCCGTCGATGATTGACCGGAGCTGATCGGATGTCATCGGTCCGTTCGTTCCCAGCTCGATGATAACAGTACTGCTTAGACGATTGCTTCCTTTTAACTGCCGGATCATCGGCAGCGCTTCCGATGGCTGCCGGCCAACCCGTCCGTCAACGGAAGCTTTCGGCATCGCCTTCATCAAATAAGGCCGGATATCGATCATGATCGAATCGCCGATGGCATCGATCGGTCGGCTGATCACATCCGGATGAAGACGGGAAGCGGCGCCTGATTGCCGGGGGGATTTCGATTCGACCCGCTCAGTCTTCGCCGCCACTGTTTGTTTCGACGGGTGTGGTGCATGAGAAGACGCCTTCTCGGCAGTCTGCGGAACTGCGACTGCCGCCCGGGCATCGGTCCATGAGATAAATGCCGGCAGAAAGGCAAGCAATGCGGCCAAGCAGACAACTGCCACAGTGGTCTGCCGCTTTATCCGCTGCGACTCACCCAATTCGGAACGATATTTCACCCACCAGTGACCGATGGCTCCATGACGAATCGGATTTTCAATATATTTATAGGACAAATCGGCAGCGACGACCGTGAGAATCAGCGCAATGAAGTGCAGCACAATCCGCGTCCAGCCCGGCACCAGGTTATCGGTCGCCAGCATCAGCAGCGGATAATGCCAGAGATAGAGGGCATAGGAACGCCGGCCGATCCAGCGCAGCGGAGCCAGCGCAAACAAGCGACCGGTCAATGTTTGCGGACCGGCAATGGCAGCAATCGATACTGCTGCACAGACCGAAAAAAGGACAAGTCCGCCCCGGTAAACAAACGCATCATATTCCTGAAAATGAAGCATCATGAAAATAATCATCGATACCGCCAAAAAGCCGGCAAAATCCAAGATGATCCGATGCGGCAGCCGAAGATGCGTGGACAACCGCCAGCTCGGCCATGAAAAAGCCAGTGCCGCTCCAATCAGAATCGAGAACGCCCGCGTGTCGGTACCGTAATAAACACGGCTCGGATCCGTGCCGGGATGGAACAACAACGCCATTAGCAGAGCCGAGACACCGGCCGCAATCAATGTAATCGGAAACAGCCGATTCCGCACCTTCGAACTGCGGAAACAAAAAAACAGTGCCACCGGCCAAACCACGTAAAATTGTTCTTCAATCGCCAGCGACCAGAAATGGGTCAGCAGCGAAGGGCGGGCAAAATCGGCAAAATAGGATAAATGATGAAAGATATAATACCAGTTACTGTAATAGAATAATGCGGCCGGCATATCTTCTTTCAGCGTCAGAAAAAGCTGAGGCCGAAAAAGCCCGGTCCACAAGAAAAGAAAGACAACCGTCGTCAGCATTGCCGGCAGCAGCCGCCTTGCCCGATGTAACCAGAATCTTTTCAAATCAAGACTGCCCGAACAACTCCACTCGAAGCAAAGCAGATCAGTAATCAGATAACCGGACAAAACAAAAAACAGGCTGACGCCCAACAAACCGCCGCCGGCCCACGGAATACCGAGATGATACAAAATGACACCGATCACAGCCAGTGCCCTCAGGCCATCAAGTCCCGGCATATATCGCCTTCGAACACTTAGATGCAGTTGCGGCTGGCCAATGAGACTGCGCAACCGGCGCAACGCCGCTAAATCAAGTCCATAAAACTGTTCGGATCGGTTTTTTTCAGTTTTTGCCTTATGTATCGGCATCTTTCGCATACCTCTTCTTGTCTATTCGTGATGCTCCAGCAAAAAATAGGCTTCATCGGAATCGATTGGGAGCCACGCTGCTTCAAAGCCACTGTTATTATAGCACGATGCCTCTTTTCTTCCGTAACGCTTTTTTGCTGCGCCGGGAATTCAGCCACAAAGATAGCTTAACATCAAAACGGTAATAAAAGAACCACCCTTTCTCCTTTAATGTTTGCGCTTCTAGCCAACAAAACAAAGGATGCGGTAGAAACGACAAGAATCACAATAGGATAGCGGCTCCGAATCGGTGGGGCAGGTTTTATCTTGTGACAACCCGCTTTTTGATCGCTTCGATCTATCTGACATCATTTTAATTATAAAGAAAGAATCGTTCAGATATCAACGATCGCGCGAATTATTCTACAAGCGTAATTTGCTCAAGGCCACACCACAAGAGAGGGTACGCAAAGGATCTGCACCGGCAAATCATCATTCGCGAAAAAAAAGAACAGGTTATCTTATAAAACTTTTTTGACTCAAGGATGAGTACTTATAAAAGAGCTTTGCTAAACTTGGTTATTGTTTTTCGCTGCAGACGCTCGCTTTCCTCCTCACTGCGGGGTCTGACCTGGCTCGCTTTTCCCGCCGGAGTCCTGCGCCTTCCGCTTCAAACCATGGAATAGCAAAAACCACATTATCTTTAAACAGAGCCGATAAAATAAAGGAAACAGACGTGATGTGTCTGTTTCCGATCATGTACTCACCCGGCGATCAACCGTGAACGGTTTGCTTTTGCGTTTTTGGAGTCGACGGTTTTGTTAAATGCATAACGATTCTCACGATCAGCGCGACGGCCACTATACTTGCGGTGGAAATATACATAAACAATATCATCGGCTCTCGGGTATCCGGTCCGAGCATGATACCGTGAAGCAATGCGGCAATAAACATCGGAAAGGCCAGAAAGTGAATGGTTTTCCATGCTTTTTTCCCAATGCGATTCATGTAATCGGAGGTGACAATGATTAATATCAGGCTGTAAAGCGCCAATACGCCGAGACCGATCAGGAACGGATGAGTGGATGAAGTAAACGGAACGAGCACATTGACCACGGAAAAGGATTCATACGTACTGAACGTAAGCACGAGTCCGTGAATCATGCCGAACAGCATTCCGAACCACCCCGCCGCCTGATGAATAAAATTCATCCGGGCTTTTGTTCCCGGTTTAAATGAGCGGTAGTGAATGCTCATGCCTGCGACAACGGAAAAAAACAATAACAGATAGGACGTACTGCCGGCGGCGCGGGAGACGTTCCAGACCGGAAGCCATTCATGAATTACCGAGAGCCATTCGTTCATTTGTTTTCACTCCTTTTGGGGCATAGTCGCGAAAAGTACCGCCAACAACAAGTGATCCATCGCCCTTCAGCCCGATCATACCGAGTTCCGGGCGCTTACTCATCGCCCAACGCAATCCCGGTTCCCAGCCCAAAACGATTAGGCATTTTGCGTAAACTTCAGCCGTGCACAAATCCGCTGCAAGTACGCTGATCTGAACCAGATCCGAATGGGCACTGAGATGAGTGCGGGGGTCAAGAATATGGTGATAAACCGTGCCGTCTCTATCTGCCCAGCTTCTTCCGAGCGTACTGCTTGTCGCAACGCCCGCCGATTGATCAAGTTCAAAAGAGCACAAATTTTTGTTCCATGATTCGGGTCGAGAGATGGAAATTGTCCACTTTTTCTTCGGTCTGCCCCAGACAATAATATCGCCGCCGGCGGCTATCCCTCCGTACGGCCTCCTTTTCCGTAACTGATCCGCCGCCTTTTGAGCAGCCCACCCCTTTCCGATACCGCCAAGATCGATCGAGCTGCCATGCATCGTGATCGACCTCATTGACGGATTCACATCGGCCGGCGCATGCGGGATGGGGAAAACACGGTCATCGACGACTAAGCTTCCTGTCCGTATCTTTTCAAAACTCCGATCGTAGCCGATCCGGCAAAGATCGCACCCAAGATACGGATTAAACAGCCCGTCCGTCTCATGAAAGAAGCGATCGGCAGTCATGACGGCTTCAAATAATACGTCGCTTGCCATAAAAGGCACCCGTCTTGTTCGGTTTAATTGCGAAAGTTCACTTCCCGGGAGAAAACGGCTCAGCGCATTCTCCACATTGTGAAACCATCTTTCCGTTTGCCGGTTATCTGTTGTTGTTAAATAATACGTGACCATTTCAGTATTCATCGATCGAAAACGATACATGCCGTTTTCCTCCTCATCCTATTTTAGGAAGAATGTCCGTTGACCTGACTATCTCCATCTCCGTTATCTCTGAAATCGCCATTGTCCGCTGGACTTTGGAAATTGGAACCATTGTCATTGCCGCCATCGGGAGAACCCCGGAAAGACGACGTCCCATCGTTCGAATCGTCGTTATGGTCTTCTGAAAAAAAAGGAGTGCTTGAATCCCGGCTATTCTGCGATGATTTATTGGTTGTCCCTGACGTATTCGTTGAATTTGTCGCATTGGCCTGATCGTATTTCTCGGCAAGCCCGATAAATCCCGTAAACAGGACAACACTTGAAAGGCCGATAATCCATTTAATTCCCCGCTGTTTTGCCATTTTCATTCACTCCGATTCTCATTCTGAATGGTTCTATGATAAGTCCGCTTTCTTAAAAAATGATTAATGAGACTGATTTGATAGTCCCTAAGGCGGTCCGATAGTATGAACGAAAAAGCGGAAAATTCGGACATGTGAAAATCAACGCGACAATGCTTGTAAGTATAGAGGATATAAAAGTCGTGGCCGCATCCGTATTTTTATAAACGATGTAAAGATGATTGTGGGAGGAGAACGCTACTCAGGAAATAGGCCTAAGATGGCCGGCACCCGGCGAACATCAGAGTGACCCGGATAAAACCATTGTCCTGGAAACGCATGGACTAAGGTCACGTCTTGGTTACTTTCTCTTCTTGTGGCTGTGCACAGCAGCGGCAGGCTTCGCAATAACCGGACGCATCTTGGGCGACAGGACTGCAAAGCGATACCCTCTGGCACGCAAATGAGCAATGACCATCGGAACAGCGTCCACACTGCTTCTATCCGTATCGTGCATCAGGATGATCGGATGCGGCTGTCTGCCGACATCGCGCAAGATATCGAAGGCGAAATAGGCCGATGGAATGGTGCGGGACGTCTGCGCATCTTCGCCGCCGGCCGTCCAATCGAACGGGGTCATTCCTTCTTCGGCAATATCGGCCAGCAGTTTGGGCATGATCGGCTTATTGTGATGATAATGCAGCGAAGCAGTATTACTCACACCGCCAGGAAAGCGAAACAATTTTGGTTCCTCACCGGTCACTTGAATCAAAATTTGTTTCATTTTCCTGAAATCTTCGGTAAAATTTTGTTCCCGGCTGTAAATATAACGATAATTATGTGTCCAGGAATGTACGCCGATGGTCTGACCGGCAGCCTGTTCCATTCTAACCCACGTGCGTTTCTGCGGCGTATCACGTCCCGCAAAGGTAATAAAAAACGTCGCTTTGACGTGGCTTTTCTTCAGAATAGTCAATAATCGCGGCGTATACGGCCCCGGACCGTCGTCGAACGTTAGAAAAGCGAGCTTTTGCCCCGCCGGCAGCGGCGGCCGATTCGACCATGCCCGGATCGCATCGGGTTTCGATTGGACTTTATGCACGGGGCTGTGGGCCGCAGAGGGCCGCAGATGAGCGTTAAAAGGACATGCAGAATGACGATGATGTACGGTGGGCTTCGAAGACCGGGAGGATAAGTAAGAGAAACACAAGACGATCGATACAAGCGATATCGCCAGAACGGCCCAAAAGACATAGCGATAATGAAAATGCGAATGTTTTTTAGCAGACGTGCGGAGTTGTATCTTCACGACTGATCCTCCTGATCCCATAGAAATTTTCCATTGAAAGAACTTCCAGCTTATACGATCGCTATCGGAACAGTCATGCGCCATATCATTGGATAAGTCGGATGACTTCAGTTACTTGCTTATAAGCAGATTGTTTTTACATAATATTGATCTCCATCTATATGATCGACTGTTTTTTCGGTTTCTCCATAGCCGGTCAGTTGAAACGGAGATATGTTCGGGCCTTCCGTATGCCCGGCTGGTTTTGCCCCCCATGAATTGGCTCATCCAATGCTATCGTTGACCTTCATTTCCCTTTTTTCAATGGTACCACTCTATGTAGATAACGACTATCTATGCTAAACGAGAAAAATTCAGACAAGCGGATATACTCTAATCAGGTGCTTCTTAGCCGTTATCCACTTGTTTAGATAAAAAAACTCCCCCTTTGTTTTGGCAATGGTCAAAACAGAGGAGAAGTGTGATGGGCCGATCTTATCAATAGCGACCGTTATTTCTTTAGTCCTTCTCAACCATTCGCGTGCTGGGCTTGACGGACCGCTGCAACCATCTCGGCAGCAACTTTCGATACACCTTCATAATCGCCGCTTTCCGCTGGCTTAGTCAGGCTGCCGCCCGTTCCCACGGCAGTACATCCGGCTTTAAACCAGTCCTTGATATTATTCGTATTGACACCGCCGGTAACCATGATATGAACCTGCGGGAGAGGGGCTTTGATCGATTTGACCATTTTGCTCTCCAGTACATTTCCCGGGAAAAACTTCACCATATTGGCACCCGCTTCCAGCGCATGCTTGGTTTCCGTTACCGTCATACATCCCGGTATATAAGGGATCTGGTAGAGATTGCAGATCTTTGCCGTTGCTTCGTCGAACAATGGGGCAACAATAAAACGCGCTCCCGCGATGATCGACAAGCGGGCGGAAACTGGATCGAGTACAGTCCCTGCGCCGACAAACAGTTCCGGATTACTGCTATATTCTTCAATTAAGCTGTTTGCACCCGGCACCGTATATGTCAATTCAATGCTATTAATTCCCCCTGCATGAATTGCCTGAATCAATTTTTTGGCCTTTTCTTTCGACGAGGCACGAACAACGGCAACGATACCTTCGTCTTCAATTTTTTGCAATGTATCAACGTACTGCACGATGACTCACTCCTTCATTTATTTACCACTAACAGCAATTTTTATTACTTATTCCGACTCATGAATGTATCTAAGCCGTTACGATCGGGATAGCCGTCGTTATCGCCGGGAGACATGACCGCCAGAGCACCGATCGCATTGCCCCGTTTTACCGATTCCTCAAGGCTCAACTCTTCCAGCAACCCGGAAATCAGACCGACGGCAAAACCGTCACCTGCGCCGACCGTATCGACCACTTTATCCACTTTATAACCGGTGACCAATTTGGATCCCTGTTTGTTTTTGATGAAAGCTCCCTTCGCACCGACTTTGACGATGACCGTCTTGACTCCCTTATCCAGATAAAAATCAGCAATACGATCGGGATCGTCGCTTCCGGCCAAAATTTTCCCTTCTGCGATGCCGGGAAGCACAATATCGGATTGAAAAGCAAACGAATTAATGACATCCGCCATGACCTGCTGATTCGGCCAGAGTGCCGGGCGAAGGTTCGGATCATAAGTGATCGTCGTTCCGTGTTCGTGCGCTAATTTTGCGAGCCGGGCAAAAGCCTCTTTACATTCTTTTGACAACGCCGGAAAGATACCGGATAAATGGACAATTTTAACGCCGTCAAAGTTAATTTTATCAATCATTTTGGCATCGAAGTGCGCTGTTGCCGAATTGCGGCGGAAATAAAAAGTTTTCGGATCTCCCTTGCTGACCTTGTTCTTCAACATCGACCCGGTAAAATACTGATCCGTGCTCGATACATAAGCCGTCCCGATTTTTTCACTGGCTAATTTATCTTTAATAAAATCGCCATACGGATCCTGGCCGATCTGCGTGATGTAATCCACCGTGTGACCAAGCCGCGCCAGTCCGACACAGACATTCACTTCCGCACCGGCCAAGTATTTAGCAAACGAAGTAGCATCTTTAAGTTCCTTGTCTGTATCCTCCTCCTTTTCGACAGCAAATAACGCCATTGGTTCTCCAATCGTCAATACTTCACTCATAATAATTCCTCCCTGATTTTTTAATCTCACACACTACAGATGAGTTCCATTGAGCTTTTAGATCAACCGAACATAAACACAACAATCGCTTCGTTAATCGCAACCGTTATCCAGCACCATACGAGGCTTGTTTTTAAATAGGAACGTACCGACAGTTTACTGTAGTCCAGTGACCACACATTCCACGATTGCGTCGGGCAAGTGGAGATGGCCATCGAAACGACTGCCGTATAAAGTAACGGCAAAAGGAAGTGGGGATCGAAAACATGCATATTGCTAAGGACAGCCGCCGTCGCACTCCCGGCTCCCCAAACGTTCAACGGTCCTCTAAACAGAGCCGCCGGAGCAATTAACGCAATAACCAGCGCAATGATTGCCGTCGAATGCGGAATCGCACCACCGAGTAATTTTATCAGTGTATTGGTATTCTGTGTAGCCGACGCCGTAAACATTGCTAACGCAAGCAGCATCATAATTAATCCGGCGATGTCACCAATGGATTTTTGAATCGTCGAATTAATAATCGACAGCGCGCCTTTCCAGGACTTTAAATGTCCGGTCAGCAGAAAAGCCAGAATCGTTGCGATCACAAGCGAGGGAATCGCATCCCAATGTAAAAAGATAATAAACAGAATCGGCACGATCGGTATGATATACGTAATCGGATTCACCTTTTGAACCGCTTTTTCATTTCCCGTTTCGGTTTCCGCAGTTTCAAAATCCGTGCCATTTTTATCAAACTTGTGCGCGTTCACAATAAGCATAATCAAAATAATAGCAACTTGGACGAGCATGGCAATAAAACCATATTTCAAATAGTTGGCGTCAAATTTTACCGCCGGTACAAAAACCTGCATTTGTTTAAATAAAACGATATTAACGTACATGCCGGCGCCGATTGCCATTGTAAATGCCGTAACGGCAATATTTTTCGGAATGCCCAGTTTAAAAAGAATCGGCAGCAGGATAACGCCGATGGCAATAACCGAGCCGACGCCGTAAGCACTTGTAAAAATGAAAGTCGTTGCCAAGCAAACAAGAATCGAGGCAAACAGCGGCTTTCCCTTTCCAAGTACCGTTACTTTATCACTTAAATTCTGGGCGATTCCCGTATCAACCAACACACGGCCGAACCAGGATCCAAAACAAATGACGACGATTGTTCCCCCGTATGCCTCAACCGGAGCACTAAATACAGTATTTACCGCTTTATCAAATGGAACCATCGCTATCGCGGTCCACAGGATCGCCATGAAGAAATAACCAATCATCAAATTTCCGCCGCGTACGGCATAAATAATAAAGCCAATATAAGTAACCAGCAGTAATATACCAGCAATCGCAAGCATTACCATTCACCTCTTCAGTTTATCAATAATCTAATTCTTTCAGAATTTGGAGACCGTCATGAACTTCCTGATCTCCGGCGCAAGGATATTCAATGGCCACGTTTAATCCTTCAGGAAGTAATTTAACAATCGACTGCCAATCCACTTCGCCCTTATTCAAAGGAGCAACGACATAAGAGCCGTCAGGCTTTCTCTTCACATCTTTCAAATGAATATATTTTGTAAACGGAGCCAATTGCTTCGCATTTTCACTCGGATCTTCGCCGACAAAATACCAATTGACAATGTCATACACATAGCCGATGGGAACCCCCACAGAAGCACAATCCTGTAAAAACGTTTTAATCGGGCGGAGTGTGCCGTTTTCCTGACTCTGGTCGTTTTCCACGTTGATCCGAATGCCCTTTTCTGTAAAGGGTTTGAGAGCCTGAGCGAGATTGCCTTTAAAATCTTTATAATCGCCAATGTTCAGTTTGATTTCTTGACAGCCGAGTTGCTGCGCTTCTTGAAGATAAGCATTCAGATCCGCTTCCGCTACCTGTCCGTTTTTAAAAACCAAACCGGGAATACTGTAAAGAAGTTGAATGCCGTATTTATCGGCCGCTTTCTTCATCTGCGGAATTTCTGCGGAAGAAGGCGAATTATACTCACGGCGAATTTCGACATTTTTGACGCCGGTGTCTGCAGCTTTCTCAATCAGCTGTGCCTGACTTTTGCCCTCTTTGTGATCTTTTTCATACACTAAAGTGTTCAAAACAATTCTTTCAGGATCCATGATTAGTAATCCCACCTTTGTAAATTTTATGTTAACCGGTTTATAAACTTTTCGTTTCTTCCCCCTCTTCTTTTTATTATATAACCGGTTTTTACCTGCTGTAATCGTTTTCGTTTATATTATAATATCGCTTTCACTTGTAAATCAACCCCCAATCTAATATTTTTCACGGCAAAATTATGTAAATCGGTTTATAAAATTAGCCATTTTGCCCTTTGCCAGGCAAAAATTTTACAGAAAAATCATCATCATAGCTACCCATTTTTCGCAAATTCATTTTCGACAAATTTGTGGCTGGATTGTCATTCATTGCGAGAGGATCTCACTGCCCGCCCGGCCGATTCTGTTGTGACGACGTAGCCGTTTCGCGCAACATCGTACTATGGCGTACGGTCAATGGAGCGGGAATCGATATTTTGCGCCGTTCATCTTTCGGATGAGCAATTCGATTAATCATCAGATGGGCAATATTACTGGCCAGGTTTTCAATCGAAGCGTGCATGGTCGTAATGCCGTCAAATACGATATCCATCCAGCCTTGATTTTTCAGCCATCCCCAGTCATCATAACCGCATAGGCCGATTTCTTGCGGAACCGACAAGCGGAACGTATGAATAGCTTTAGCGGCAGAAAGTAAAGTCACACTATTTGCCGCAATAATCGCCGGCGGTTTTCCCGTTTCATTTTTACTGATTGTCAAGAAATTCCGGAGTGCTTTTTCCGCCGAGCGATCATCACTAACTTCAATCGGAAAGACATAGCGATCCGCCTGTTTAATATGATATTTGGCCATCTGCTTTTTAAATGACTCACGGCGATAAAAGCGGGCCGAGATATTTTCATAAGGCTGGACAAATAAGCCGATAGAACCGTATCCTTGTTTTTTCAAATGATTAAAGGCATTGAAAATTGGATTTTCATTATCAATGAATGAGATATCCAAGTCGACACCCGATACAAAGCGGTCCGCCAATACAATCGGAAGCCTGTTCCTTTCCACCATGTCTTTTAGATAAGGATTATTCATTGACGAAGTATTAACGATGATACCGTCTACTCCCTGAACGATTAAAGATTCCAGATATTCGCATTCATTTTTATAACTTTCATTTGTGTTCGTAATAATCATGCTATAGCTCTTGCTTTTTAGGACCTGCTCGGCATTTTTTAATAATGTTGAAGAAAAAGGGCTTTCAATATCGGCAATCACTACGCCGATGAGATGTGACCGTTTCAGTTTCAGGCTCTGAGCAATATTACTTGGCCGATAGCCCAATTGTTCAATTAATTTGCCGATCTTTTCGCGTGTCGCGAGTGACATATATTCATATTTCCCATGCAAAAAACGAGAAACCGTCGTCTTAGACACGCCGCTTAGTTTAGCAATATCCGATATCGTTAATTTTTCATTTTTTTGTTTTGACATGTAAGTACTCCCCAGACAATCATTTATTATGACCGGAATCTCGCTTTCATCGCCCGCCGATTCCGCAAGTCTTCGAGCAAGGCGTCGGCTTTACTTATTATAATTGATAACATTATAAAAGAAAATCATCACCATTTCTTTTTCCAGCTTTGAAGTGCCGAGCCGGAACGGTTTTTACTCCCTCCGGATCCGCAAGCCCATTGTTGGAAAAACGGCTTTGATCGGAAACAACGGCGATTTTTCACGGCGCCTAGGGACTTTCAAGGTTCAATAAAATGATACTAAAAAAACACCGGGCAACTAGTTGCCTGGTGTTCACTATTATCTCTTTCAGTTTTTGTGATGCGATTGATCGCTATCGTTGTGAGTCAAAAATCATACTGCTGAATAAAGCCATTCATTTATTCGACATTAATATGATTTGCGGCCGCATCGTCGTCCGTCACGTGATCGCGTCTTGACAGAAGAAGGCATAGCGTATCAAGAACAATATGAACGGATTGATCAAACAATGAGCTTAACAGCTGAATTGAAGCAACTGAATGATCGCCTTTCGTCCGTCCAGGGACAAGAATCACATCATCGGCAATGTGCGCAAGCGGCGAATCTTTCTGACTCGTTACAGCAATTAGTTTTAAGCCGACTTTCTTTGCCGCTTGAGCATCGCTCAGTGTATTCTTCGTTTTTCCGGATCCGGAAATAGCTATAAAAAGATTGCCGGGCTTCAAAGCAGGCGTAATCGTCTCTCCCATGACATACGGTCGATAACCAATATGCATCAGCCGCATAGCAAAACTTCTGGCCTGGAATCCACTGCGGCCTTCACCGATAACAAAAATTGGCGTCTCTCGCTTAAAAAACGACATTGACGCTTTCAAATTTTCCTCATTGACTTGAGATATCACATTTTCAATTTCTGAAACAACCTGGTGCAAAACACTCATCATTGGATGGCCTCCTTAAACTTTTTCAGTTCCATTTTGGGATTTTCGGCTTTAGTAATTGCCGAGCCGACAATCACGATATCCGGCTCTGACTCTTTCAATTCGTTCAAACTCGCCAATGTGATGCCACCCGCCAGAGCAACCCTTTTAATAGTGGGATAGTTGCTTCTAAATAATGCCAATGAGCGGGCCGGATGATTCATTGCTCCTTTATCAATCGACGAATGTAAACAATAGATGGCCTGTTTAAAATGGCTAATCTGTTTTATCCGTTGATCCGAACATTCTAACAAGTCGATCATCATTGTCCGATTATTTTTCGCGGTTTCTCGATAACATTTTTCTAACGTCTCAAGTGAAGCGGCACCCATCACCGTCAGAATATCCATTCCCTGGTTAAATCCTTGCCTAAATTCATAAGTCCCTTCGTCACTCGTCTTGATGTCCGCCAAAAGAGCAGCAGGCGATGTGACCTGCTTTAGATCGCGCAACCGTAATAGGCCATAATCCTTTATCAGTGATGTGCCTAATTCGACGATGTCGGCTGTTTGTGAGAACAGCGAGCAGAGTGCTTTTGCCCTCTCCAACGTGACTCGATCAATGGCTACTTGTAACTTCATGATCATCACTCTTCCCGATTGTATTTTTAATCAACCGTTTTTAGCCCTTTTTTCAGCAAAATCCTCTTGCGGTCTATAATGGTTGTGGAAACCGGTTACCATGATTTATGGTAGCGTTATCTTCACTTACTGTCAATCACTATTTTTGCAACAATGACAACCGTAAAATATTCCGACATGCGCCCGGAGGATAAGAGAATTTGTCCTCTTAACCGTTTGCAAAACGCAATCAGTCAATGTTATCATACATTTATCTGAGTTCATTTAACCATATTGAAATGAACGGATCTGACGATTCTATGAAGCATTTAACAATCGCACAAGTCGCCAAAATAGCGGGTGTTTCAAAAGCAACCCTGTCCCGTTTTTTAAATGGAAATTTCAGTCACATGTCCGAAACTACTCGCAAACACATCGAAGAAACGGTCAAACAGCTGCATTATCGTCCAAATCGCCAAGCCCAAACGCTGAAATCACGGAAAAGTCGATTGATCGGTGTTATGGTGGACGATATTTCGAATATTTATTCCTCTTTACTGCTTAAGGGAGTCGGTTCAATTTGCCGGTCACAGAATTATCAGGTGTTGATTATGGAGGCAGCCGGTTCCTTAGATCTTGAGCGGGACGGCCTCTACCGCTTGATAGATCAGCGAATCGACGGAATTATTATGCAACCGATATCACGGCAAAGTGAATCTTACCGATTTCTTATCGAACAGCAAATTCCGCTTGTTATGGTCGATCGACAGACCGAACCGCTCACTTGGCCGACAGTGACTGCCGATAATTTCGAAGTCACCGGAAAACTGGCTCGTTATATGATTCATTTGGGATATAGCAGAATTATCGTAGTCAGTCAGCCCGTGCATGCGATCTCCAGTCGCGAACAGCGTTATCAAGCCTTTAAAGCCGTCAGTAATGTTTTCCAAACGGAAGTGGAACTCGTTGAAATTAAACATGATTCGATAGCGCCGCTGATTGAACGATTGAAATTTCTAAAAGCAACGAATAAGAAAAAAACGGCACTTTTTGCGGCCAACAGTCAAGTGTTAACATTGATTTTAAATTATTTATTGGCTGCGGGAGTGCGCATACCGGAAGACATCGGCGTTTCCGGGTATGACGATGCGAACTGGGCGGCTCTGGCCGGACCCGGCATCACCAGCATTGAACAAGATCCGCAAAAAATCGGCGAAGTCGCGGCAAACATTTTGCTACAGGCCATAGCGGGCCAGCCGCTGCAAATTAAGAACTATATCATTCCGACAAAATGGACGATTCGCCATTCGTTGCAGTAACGATCTTAACCATCGCCGATGGCAGATTTTCCATTACCTATGGGATAAATTAAACGATACTGTTAAGCAAACACGGCGGCTTGCACGATACCGGCTCGTTAAAAAAAGTGCAGAAGGTATGGTTTACCCTCTACACCGTTTAAAAAAACCATTTTAATTGGCATTGTTTTTATGACGGCCGTGTTGGAGCGGCTGCCCGCCTTATCTTTCTTTTTTACAAAGAGAAAAGGTTTCGATCGACCGGATAAATTTAGCCGTTTTTAAGCTTTGCTTCTGCCAAAAATTTTTTCAAACCGGCAGGCGTCGGATAACCGTCGCTGTCCCCGGGATCCTGTACGGCAAGCGCACCGACAGCATTTCCTCGCCGTAAGGATTGTTCTATGGAAAGTCCCTCCAATTGACCGGTAATAAAGCCGACGGCAAATCCATCGCCCGCTCCGACGGTATCCACAACGTGATCAACTTTAAAACCTTCTACAAAATAAGTTTTATCCTTTGTTTTTGCATAGGCTCCCCGGGGTCCTACCTTCACAATAACCATTTTGACACCGTGGTCCAGATAAAAATCAGCGATCGTTTCGGGGTCATCGCTGCCGACCAGAACTTTTCCTTCATTCGTGCCCGGCATCACAATATCTGTTTGATAGGCCAATTCGTTAATCGTCTGAACCATCATTTTTTCGGAAGCCCAGAGTTGCGGACGCAGGTTGGGATCAAATGTGGTGCGGATTTTATAGCGATTGGCCAGTTCGATAAGATATTTAAACGCATCCAGATCCTGGGCTGACAAGGCCGGAAAAATTCCCGAGAGATGAATATGCTTAACAGTTGAAAAGTCGATCCGATCAAGGACCCGTTTGTCAAAATGGGCGGCGGCAGACCCCTTGCGGAAATAAAAAATCCCGGGATCGCCTGTCGTCACTCTTTGTTTCAATTGAAAAGCCGTCCAATATTTCGGTGTTGAATCAACGTAATCGGTCCCAATATGATTTTTTTCCAAACTATTTTCAATAAATTTACCAAATGGATCTTCGCCTAGGCGTGTAATATATTGGCTGGAATGACCCAGGCGCGAGACACCCACTGCGACATTTACTTCTGCACCGGCTAAGAATTTACGAAAACGGGTTGCATCTTCCAATGATTGATCAGGCTCTTCCGAAGCAAAAAGAGCAATCGGTTCGCCAATTGTTAAAAATTCGCTCATCATCCTAACCTCCGATTGATAACGTTCAATTTATTTAAATCACGAAATCATCAGCCAAAAAACAGATAGGCAATAAATTCGTTGATTATCGAACAGATCCAGATCACCGGAACGCCGACTTTCAAAAACGGTTTTGAATCCAGCTTCGTATAGTTTAACGCCCAGATATTCCATGATTGCGTTACATCGGCCGATACCGCTAAGATACTCGGTATATACATAACCGGAAGCAGGAACCAAGGTGAAAACAAATGCGTGCCAGCTAAAACGGCCGCCGTCGCGGCACCGGCTCCCCATACGTGAAGCGGCCCTCTAAAAAGAGCCAGTGGCGCAAGAATGCCGATGACCAGAGCTAAAATTAATGTACTGTGCGGAATAATCGCTGCAAATAAACTTCCGAAACGTGATGTGTTTTTACTTGCTGCTGCCGAAAACATAACCAGTGCCATCAAAAACATGATGAGTCCGGATATATCGCCGATCGATTGCGAAATGGTTTTATTCATAAATTCAATCGCGTGTGTATAGGACTTGAATTCTCCGGTCATAAGCATGGCCAGTAAGGTCGAAAAAATAAGCGCCGGAACCGCGTCCCAGTGAAAGAACATGTTCAAAAATACGGGGACTAAAGGGATGACATAGGTCCAGTAAGAGACCTTGCGAATCCCCGTTATTTGTGTCCCTGCAAACTGATCATGGGCACCGCTCTTGATATTGGCATGAATTTTCGCCGAACAAAGCAGGATTAAACAGATCACGGCCAGCATTTGAACCATCGTCGCTATCCAGCCGAACTGAAGATAACGGAAATTGTAATCAACTGCCGGGAAAAATACTTTAATCTGATTAAACAGGACGACATTAACGTACATCGGTGCGCCGATAGACAATGTAAAAGCCGAAACGGCAACAGCTTTCGGTACGCCTAGAGAAAACAGGATGGGTAAAAGAATCACACCGATCGCTATAACGGACCCTACCCCGTATGCACTGATAAAAATAAGGCTGGTGACCAGACAGACAAGAATGGCCGCAAACACAGGCGATCTTCGGCCGACTTTCTGTGTTTGTGAACTGATACTGCCAGCGATTCCGCTGTCTACCAGCACACGGCCAAACCATGAGCCAAAAGCGATATAAATAATCGTGGCGCCGTAATTTAGAGCCGGTTTAGCGAAAACATCTGCGATCGCTTCTTTAAAAGGAACCATACCGATGACGGACCACAGGATGGCCATTACGAAGAAACCGACCATCAAATTTCCGCCTTTTAAGATGTAATAAATAAACACAAAAAAAGTGATGAGCAGCAGCAGACCGATGATTGTGTTTAGCATAAGTGTCTCCTCATTCACCGTATTTCTCAAGCAATTGAATGCCTTTAATTAGAATGCTTTTATCGTCGACAGGATATTCAATTGCCACCGGAACATTTTGCGGGAGACGATCCAGAACATACCGCCACTGAATGACACCATCATCCAGTGGACAAACAACAGGTTTACCATTTTCGTTTCTTACGTCTTTTACGTGAATATAGCGAACATACCGCCCGAGTTTCGCTGCGGCTGCTAATTCATTTTCTTGTACGAAACGCCAATTGCCTATATCATAGACGCATCCCAGATCAATAGCGTTTGCTTCAACTGCAGTTAAAAACGAAATGAGCGATTGCATGCTGCCACTCGTTTCCGTTTGATCATTTTCGACATTCACCTGTATTCCCTGAGAGACAATCGGCTGCAATGCGTCTTTCAGTCTCCCCTTAAAATGAGCGAAGTCGCCTACGTTCCATTTGATCGCCTCAATCCCCATCGCTTTACCCTCGTTAAGGTACTGCTGAAGGTTAGGATTAATCCGGCCATTTACAAAAATTTCATCAGGAACACTATACAAAACTCGCATGTGGTCACGATGCGCCCGTTCACGAATCTTCGGTAATTCCCGCTTGAAATGCTGAATGTATTCACGGCGGATTTCAACAGTGCCAACAGCTAAATCGGCTATTTGCCGAATGAGGTCCGCTTGCCCCACCCCATTTTCAATTTCTTTAGCATAAACCAGCGTATTCATCACGATTCGATTTTTATCCACTATTCCATCACCCCAGTCATTTTTTATGTAACCGGTTTCCACATGAGAAATGATAGCCGCTTTCATTTTTAAAGTCAATAATAAAATATTTTGGAGTCGATTTACCACTCATTCATTATCGCGCGAATGGTCGATTCGGAGTGCTATTTTTTCCCTTTATAATCGGGTTTTCATCAAAAAAATCATTGGGATTTTCTTCACCATCACGGAAGAAGATTTGTATTCGCATTCATTTTTTTGTTTTATCGGTACTTGATTACAGGAAAAAGTTGCTTATAATAAAAAATGAAAACAGATAAACCGGTTTCCGCTAAACCCTAAAAAGGAGTCCTATTGATGAACAAAAAAATGAAAATAGATCCTGAAAAATTTGCTTATCATTTTGTCGATTCGTTACAAAAACGAGAGGCCGATCATGATATCGAAAAGGTAGCAAAAGAAAGACTGGCCGCATATCTCTCCGCTTATTTTCTGATTGAGCAATTCAATGAGCTGGAATCAAAACGCTTTCAAGAGGCTGAAAAAAAGCACGAAGATCTGTCACATATGAGCTATGTTGAATTATTGAAGCAAATCTCTAAATTGAATAACTATTAATAGCAGCCGCTGTGAATCTTTCAAATTTCTCCCGAAGCGATTCGATGATGTTTGCGAACCGTCACCCGCGTGCATATTTTCATTTGCCATTTGCGCGTGTGTTGATGATGCCCTGATACCGGACCCAGTTCGAAGCAGAATCTAACGGAATAGCAGGCGGATAATAGAACCGGAAAAGATGGACCGCCTTTTAAGCTGCTTCTCTGAATCAGCAGCACAGCCGCTAAATATCAGAGGATTTGCAGGTCTTTATGTTTTATCTTGAAAATAAATGCTGCATTGAACCGTCGGTCGTTGAAATAACTTATCAACAACGAACCAACGGTCAATGCAGCAGAGGTTTCTTTATGACTTTTTCGGCTTAATCACTTGTTCTCCCTTGTAATAACCATTTTCGTCTACATGATGAGACAAGTGATAAGTACCTGTCGACGGGTCAAAGGAAAGGGGAGGGAGACTTAATTGCTGATGCGCCCGTCTTTTCTTTTTGCGCGTTTTGGACGTTCTTCTTTTCGGAACCGCCATGATCGAATCCTCCTCATCGGTTTAGTGGAAAAAACAAATTAGGTCGGTAATCCTCTCGCCAGTCTTTTTTGACTTTTTATCGCTTTTAACGCTCGGCGATGTGTCTTTTTATTCGGGCTCTTCAATTCTCTTCGCGCCCGCGACAGTTCACGTTTACTCGGCATCATTTATTCCCCTTTCTTGCCGATTTTACCGGCTATTTCTTGTGTCATTGACCATCGCCCGATGCCATGTGAGTTAAGAGTTAAAAAGGAACATCGCTCTCCAGAGCAAAAACCATGTATGTTTTACTTATTCTGCGCATCCTCAATCTGATTCAACTGATCGAGCATCCAAGCTTTATAATCCTTATTGGCCGGAAGCGTCTCGGTAACTTTGATCACCGGTACATGATGTTGTTTAGCCAGATTGGTCATTTTCTTCACGGTCGGGCTCATTTCCTGAATATTGCTGACGAAAAAGGCAATTCGTTTCTCCTTGATGTCTTTTTGCATGGCGGCGATATCTTTCGGCGACGGATCGGTTTCCTGTTCAACCGCCAGTTCAAAGTGATTGTTAGCAACCTTATAGCCTAGCGCATCGAGCATGTAATCAAAGACCGGTTCGGATACGTCAACCAGTTTCTGATCGGAATTCTGTTTCAGTTTATTGACTTTGTCTTGTATCGGTTGGATTTTGGCAATATATTTCTTCGCATTTTTCCGGTACTCAGCGGCATTTTTTTTATCAATTTTACCCAGTTTGTCGGCTAAGTCATTTGCTAATTTCGGCATTGTTTTAGGATTATACCAGAGATGTTCATTATCGCCGTCTTTTTTACCCATCACATCTTCGGCAACGCGAACAACTGTCCGATGTTTTCCACTTTTAGCCAATTTCGTCATCCAACCATCGTAGCCGATCCCATTGTACACGACCAGTTTTGCCTCATTGACTGACCGAGCGGCTGCGGTCGTTGGTTCGAAGTCGTGCGGATCCATACTCGGTTTGTTAATGATCGACGTGACTTTGACGTGACTGCCGCCGACCGCTTGGGCCACTTCGCCGTAGAAGTCTTCCGCCGCTACGACATTGATTTTTTTAGCCGATCCGCCGTCGCCTGAATTCCCGCATCCGGCCAGCATGCCGACCACCAAAACCAGCAATCCTAATAAATAAACTGTTCTCCGCGCCCTATTCTTAACCGTCATGATCTACAAGTCCCCCCAAAAATCGATAAAATTTTAATCAAACTCCGTCAATGCACAGAAATGCATTAATGAAAGATGGCTTCCATTAATTTAGTCATACTTCCGGCAACTTCATGCCGACTTTCCGGTCGATCACCAACTCGCTTTTCGCACGCCGGGAATCTGGCCTTTATGCGCATATTCTCGGAAGGCAATCCGGGACATGTGAAATTTTCTCATATACCCATGCGGCCTGCCGGTCAGCGGGCAGCGGTTATGAAGCCGTGTCGGCGAAGAGTCTCGCGGAAGAGCGGCCAAAGCCTCATAGTCACCTTTCGCCTTCAACTCCTGCCGCAGTTCCATATATCTGGCAACGAGTGCTTCACGTTTTTTTTGTTTAACTATTTTCGATTTTTTGGCCATAAGCTTCCTCCTCGCAAACTTAAATCGTAATTATTACGATTTGCATCTTCTATTTAAACACAAATCTCTGCCCTTATGCAAGTTTTTTTTATCATTTGGCAGCCACTTTCCTCAGTTATTGAGATCATATCGATTCATTTTACTTCGATTGACGGTATCCGTACTATTTTCCAGCCGACGGTGCGATCACGCCACTCCTGCCGTCTCACCGCGTCTCAGCGATATGGCCCTTTTCGTTGTCGGCACGCTTCATGGGCCCATATCGACAGAAACGATCATGTGGCTTGACGAAATCCTTCATCTATAATAGCGTATGAATCGTAATACTTACGATTTATGACTTAGGAAGTGAGCTTGGCATGAAACGAATCCCCATCACGATTCTATCTGGTTTTCTCGGTTCGGGAAAAACGACGTTGCTTTTGCATCTGCTGCAGTATCGGCCGGCCGAGCAACGAATCGGCATCATCGTCAACGACATGGCGGACGTGAACATCGACGCGAAAACGATTCGCCGCAGCCCGTTCTTAACCGCCGCCGATCGACTGATCGCACTGACAGGCGGCAGTGTCAGTACCAATCTGATCGACGCGCTGCAAAACGCAGTTTATCGACTGGCCGTTTCCGGAGCCGTGGATCTGATACTGGTCGAAGCCTCGGGTATATCCCGCCCGCAGGCCATTGTTAAAAAACTTGTTCACGGAAAAAATGGACACGGCGCAAAAATCCGGGAAGTTGCTCGTGTCGACACAACGGTAACCGTAGCCGACGGGACACAGCTGGCCGATCTATGCAATCCTGACAACGGAACAGTCGATCCGGCGTACGTCGACACCAATCAACTGATGATGGACCAGATCGAATTTTGCAATGTGCTGATTATCAATAAGACGGACTTGCTGCCGGATAACGTATCCGCCTTTTTGCAAGATTTCGTGCAAACGCTCCGGCCGGAAGCTCATCTGATTGCCACATCGTTCGGCCGCGTTGCGCCGAAAGAACTCATCGACACGCATCGTTTCGACGAACAACAAACGATCCCGGATGCCGACGATACTGAAGCCCTCGATTCCTATCGACAAAACGAAGCGGATCGACTTGGCATTTGTTCTTTCGTCTATCACAGGCGTTTCCCCTTTCATCCGCTGCGATTCAACGCTTGGCTTAACCACTGGCCGCCAGAAATTATCCGTTGCAAGGGCGTGATGTGGTTGGCCACCCAACCGACAACCGTTTTTAAAATTTCGCAATCCGGCCGGACGATGGACATTGCCCCGGTCGGGTACTGGATTGCCATCCTCAAACCTGCGGAAATTCAAACGATGTTTCAGATCCGAAAAGGGTTAAAAGACATTTGGGACCCACGTTTCGGCGACCGAATGATCGAATTGGTCTTCATCGGGAAAAATATGAATCAAGGGCAAATCACTCGCGACCTCGACGGCTGTCTGTATCGCGACGGCGAAGCGGTCGACTTTCAGCGAGACCCCTTCCGTAGTCGTTGATGGTGATACCGATCACGATGGAATCCATAGACGTGAGCCATGGAGGCATGGACCAGCCGCTTCTTAGCGCACCCTCGTCACAGCAACAGAATCAATCCGGCACATCATTATAGACGAATATAAGTAAAAAAAGGAATAAGCCGTTTCGTGAAGATTTGTCCGCGAAGCAGCTATTCCCTGTTCATCCCATCCCCGGGCCGATATCGACGGCTCGTTAGCGGCACCTCCGGACCAAATACCCCCCTTTCAGTGCTTCCAGGTTATTTTTACGGCCCGATGAGTCACTCATATGTAGCTCTGTGCCTCATTCTCCTATTCT
>UQRJ01000004.1 GCA_900543345.1 uncultured Sporolactobacillus sp.
CGTCGGCAGGCAGCGTCAGATGTGTATAAGAGACAGATCATGGCTCGCATTAAATCAATTTCGTATAAGTGCTTTTTTTTTTCAAAAAGTTACTTCCCCCCCTCGGCCTGTCGAATCTGCGAGTATTCTATCATTCAATTCTTAATAAAAGCTTAATGAATTTCGCAAAAGATCAGTAAAAAATCTGCTTTTTCTCCTGCTCCGAAAACCGGCTGACCGATGTGGCTCCACCCTTCACATTGGCAAATCCACTGGCTTTTTATTCGCCCCGAACCGTAAGCCGGCCGCAATAATCAGCATGTGAATCGGCTATGAGATTTCGATCTCAACTGACGGAAAACTAACGGATGGGTTCAGACGCCCTAACATTTAGCTGGGGCAGATAGGTTGGCGATGCGCGGTTTCGCTAATGGGGAACACAGCTTTGCGGCAAAAAACAGTTCACATCATAGAACTTCCATTTACCCGAATGGAGAAATATTACGGTATATTGGCAGCGCTCGTTAAAGAAGCTGGACGAAGGGGCCTAAAGCCGGATTCGCATAAATGATTAGAAAATTCAATCTTATTTGTGAGAATGAATTTTATTTTTGTGATTATTAAGTCGGGACCAGGGTCATTGCAGTCCCTTTTTTAGCTATTAGGTTTATAGTTACATATTCGTCTGTGAAGATTGGTTTTAACGAATTATCAAAACTGTTTTTTAATCCTTCAGGCAGAAGCGTTACACAGTTTTGGATCGTATAAATACTATTTAAAACTGAACCCAAATTATCGAATTCGATAACGTTGTAATGCTTAGATTTATTATTCAAAAAACTTATTAGTTGTTTTCTATAGGGACAGTTTTCATCTTGACTCACGACACTATTAAACATACTCATCGAATTCCAGTCACAGTTACTGACAATAAAAAGCCCTTCGTGAAAGGAATAGAGGGATTTGTATGTACTGTCATCGAATTTACGGTTTACCCATATGCAGTCTACTTCATTGTTATTTAACCGCTCAAATAATTCAGCAATGGGGTGCGTTGTATTAAGGACTTTTTGATACCCCGAAGCCTTTAAACGTTGGGTAAAATATGGGACTACTGAATAAGCCAGTGTTGGCGTTGCTCCGATTCTAATTGTTTTATATTTTGACAAGTCCCCGAGCATATTATGATAATCAATAAGAATTTTCTGAGTATGAGCATATAATTGATCTGCTGCCGGAAGTATGGATATTCCCCTATTCGTTCGCTTAAACAACTTTATTCCCAACTGATTCTCGATTTTTTTAATTCGATTAGAAATATTTGGTTGGACATAATCAAGGATTTGCGCAGCTTTTGAAAAAGAACCGCATTGATAAACCGCAGCGAAAATGACAAGATCATTAAACTCCATCATTTCTCCCCTCTGACATAATTATTATTGATATCGAACATCACTTATACCTATTATACAGATCACCTTTATACCTGTAATCTTTTGATAGTAAATAAATATAGAGGTGTAAAAAGATGTTTAACAACAAAGTCGTGTTAGTAACCGGCGGTGCAACAGGGATCGGCAGTGCCACTTGTAAAAAGTTATCTTCTCTAGGAGCACATGTCATCGTGAACTATTCGCGATCACTTCAAGAAGCACAAGATACGTATGCTCAATTAGCCCATACCGGACTACTGTATCAGGCAGATATTAGTGATGAACGTCAAGTCGCCAAGATGATTGCCGCCTGTATTCAGAAGTTTGGCAAGCTGAATTATCTCGTCAATAATGTCGGCATCACCCATCAATTGGCCATGGACGATTTTGACGGCGCTACTGAAGCAATCTGGGATAAGCTTTGGAATGTTAATGTAAAAGGAACGTTTTACTGTATTAAATATGCGGCTCCTTATCTAAGAGCAGAACAAAATGCAGCAATTGTCAATGTCGGCAGTGTAGCTGGCATCACCGGCTTAGGTTCTTCAGTTCCCTATGCTGTGACCAAATCGGCAGTCCATGGATTGACAAAATCGCTTGCTTTCGCATTGGCTCCCGAAATTCGAATAAACTGCATCGCTCCCGGTGCCGTTGCAACACGATGGTGGCAAGGACATGAAGAAAAAATGAAAGCTCTCGCTGGAAATATTCTATTGAAAAGGATATCTACGTCTGACGACATCGCCGAAACAATTTGCTATACGTTACTGCAGAAGTCATTAACCGGACAAATCATAACAGTCGACAACGGTCAAACGATGTAAAATAAAAATTAGTATTAAGCTCCTTAAATAACATTAAGAATAATTTTCCTCTCGATGACAGCCCCGATCTTAAATCCGGGGCTGTCCTTTTTTTGGCCATTCATTTTGCTAGAATGCCGTTCACTGAAATTGTATTAAAAAATCCGCTACCGCTCGGCAAAAAGCCGCTGCCTCATCGTCATGGATCGTGTGGCCGCTTTGTGCAAAAAATCGGTAGACAGTGTTTTGGCGTCTTTCGGCCATCTCAATGATATGCTCGTCGGAAACTACCCGTGACCGCTTCCCGTGAAGCAGCAGGGCAGGGCAGGTCGTCTCAAGAAAGTCCGCCCACCATTGGCCATTGAGCCGGTGCTGCGAAATCGGCAAGTGCTGCTTATCAAAGCGGAAGTGCCAGCCCGATTCATCTTCCTGGGCACTTTCGATAAAATAACGATCGTCATCGATGCCAAAAGTTTTCAAACTGGCACCGAGCGCGCGCAGCGTCGGTGCGCTATCAACGATCGCGGCGACGACAGATCATCATTAACAACGGCGCCGATATCCTCAATGATCAGCCCGCGAACACGATCTTTTCTTTTCGCCGCCGCCTGATAGGCATTCACTCCACCCAACGAATGCCCGAGAAGAACGATCGGCCGATTCTGCAGCACCTGATCCATGAATTGCAGCACATCTTGAATATAATCCGCCCGGCGATAGCCGTCGCCCTGGGCATGATCGCTCCAGCCGTGTCCCCGTTGATCAAGGCTGTAGACGTGCCAATCGGGCAACGCTCTCGCCAGCGGCGCAAACATATTCGCATTGCCGAAATGACCATGCAGGCACAGCAGAATCGGCTTGCCGTCGCCTTCAAAATCCAAATAGGATAACCTCAGCCCGGCCGATTTGAAGAATTTTCGTTTCATTGTGCCGCCTACCTTCCCATCTCGTCTTATTTATTCAGACCTGCATCGTGGAATTAAACAATTCGTAACGCCGATTGCCTTTTGACTGTCTTAACCGCCAATGGAAAAATAAAGCACAAAGCCGCGACTGCCGGGATGAACCTGTCCAATTACCCAGACAAAAAAATCAATGATCCGCAGAAAAAAGTATTTTACCCGGAAGAAATCCCGAAATGATTCGGCATCGGCCAATTTTATGAAAAGCGCTATAATAATAGAAAAAAAGGAGCTCCCATCCGTGACAGCTATGAAACTCGCAACCCTCATTCGACCGGTAGGCTTCATCACACTGTCTCTATTACTTTTTGTTGGCCTATCCTCCGTCCCGCAAAGTGTCCATGCGCAGTACAACCGCTTGTCGGCCAAATCGCTGAGCGAAAAAGTCGTCAATCATATGAAACACGTCGGCGCAAACAAACAGATGATCCTTGTCTCAGTGCCTTCGCAAGGCAGTTCTCATGCCCTCGTACAAACCTTTGAGCGCAATGGGCAGGGTAAATGGATACGCAAACTCAGTATTCCCGGCATCATCGGCAAATACGGGCTCACGCGCAGCATGCATGAAGGCAGCAAAAAATCACCGGCCGGCAAGTTCACGATCACGCGCGCTTTCGGACGGCATAAAAATCCCGGCACAAATCTTAGCTATCATCGAATCAAGCCAACCGACGTTTGGGTGGATAATGTCCACTCTCGCTACTACAATACCTTGCAAAACAGTCGAAAGGTCCATTTGTACAGTGAAAAAATGAATATTCCGCAGTATGATTACGGCTTCGTCATCAACTACAACACCTCACACCCGAAACGCGGTGCCGGCAGCGCCATCTTTTTTCACATTAACGGCCGCTACGGCTACACACTCGGCTGCACAGCCGTCAGCAAATCGACCGTTGTAAAAATTTTAAAATGGCTGAATCCGAAGAAGCAACCGATCATCATTCAAGATACTGTCGGCAAGTTGGCCAAGATGCAGCACTATTAAATAAAAGCAAATTGATGAAACATAATCAGGCGCCGAATTCGGGCGCTTTTTGCATGCGCCGTACTGCACCATTTTTCTGGATAAAGGTAGGGCTTTCTTTTTATTCTTCTAGCTTTACTCACTCCTCTTTCCTATCGGCCAAATAAGAAGCAGCAAGGCAATCTGGTTAAGCGGCAAAACGCTGCGCCGATCAGCCTTCGCAATGATTATTAATGTGCGGGTGAACGCAGAAGTAGGCATGGTCAAGGAAGACTTTTGGCGATGATTGCTGGTCCGCGAATGGTAAATGACGCAGGTGAAAAAATATTTTCAAACGTTAATTAAAATTTAAGCTGCCTCAGTTATGATAGCAGCAAAAGGACAAGGAAAAATTTTTCAAAGAGAGGAATCGGATCTTATGCGCTTATCGGTTTCCGTTGTTGGCAAGCGTCGTGAGGAGAGCGCCGCACCGCTGATCAGGCAAGCCATGTTGTTCGGTCTGGTCGGTTTGTCGAATACCGCCGTCGATTTTATCACTTTTGCCGTGCTTAGTTCTTTTTTCTCCACCTATTATTTACTGGCCCAGATGCTGTCGTATACGGCGGGCACACTGAACAGTTATCTCTGGAATGCCGGCGTCACCTTCGCCGGGTCGGCAAAAGCACCGGGACGGTTCATAAAATTCATTGTGCTGAATGCGACCGTGCTGCTGCTGACAGTAATTGCCCTGCGCGTCTTTCATTTTATGCCGCTGCTCTGGGACAAACTGCTGTGTACGTTAATCGGCACGGCAGTCAACTTCGTATTGAGCAAATTATGGGTTTTCAAAGCATGACGGAGGGAAGCGCGCAAGTGCGGGCGCATTCGTAAAAAGCAAACTCGTTTTCAACGTATGACGTCGATGATCAGAATTAAGCAGATTTCTCATAGTCGAGGTGAATGCTGTGCGTTCGTTTAAAAAACACGTCGATGTGCCGTTGCTAGTCATTTTACTGCTCGCTTTGTTCTTATATGGCTGGGCGATTTGGCAAGCCGGGTCGGCCAACAGTTATTATACCGCCGCCGTGGTCAGTATGACCAAGAGCTGGCACAATTTCTGGTACGGCGCGTTCGACCCGGCCGGTTTCATCACGGTCGACAAACCGCCGGTCGCGCTCTGGCTGATGGCCGTCAGCGCAAAAGTTTTCGGCGTCCATGGCTGGAGTGTCGTTCTGCCGTCGGTACTCGCCGGCGTCGGTTCCGTTTATTTACTGTTTAAACTCGTTGCGTTGCCGTTCGGTCGGCGGGCAGGGCGAATTGCGGCTTTGGTGATGACGCTGACGCCGATTGCCGTCGCCGATTCACGGACCAACAACATGGACACCATTCTCATTTGTTTTTTATTACTGGCGGCCTGGCTGCTCGTTCGTTCCGTGCGCAAGCGCAGCCCATGGCTGGTGATGGCGGCATTCGGCCTCGTCGGCGTCGCCTTTAATGTGAAGATGCTGCAGGCATTCATGCTTTTGCCGGCAATGTACTTATTCTACTGGCTGGCAGCGCGGCAGCGGCGAACGAGAAAAATCGTCTTTCTGTCGCTGGCGACCGTTTCATTGGCTTTTTTTACGTTATTATGGCCGCTGCTCGTCGACGCCACGCCGGCCGATCAGCGCCCCTACATCGGCAGTTCGCAGAATAATTCCGTCCTGAGCCTCGCTTTCGGCTATAACGGCAGCGAACGGCTGCTCGGACAGCAAACCGGGATCGGCGGGGCATTCCCGGGCATGGGGATGAACGGCACGCAAAACCGGCAGGGCCAAATGCCGGCGGACGGCGGACAGCCCGGGGGCGCAGGCCAACAATTCCCCGGCGGCAACCAAAATCGCGGGATCCCCGGCGGCCAAAATCGTGGAATGGGCGGCGGCGCCTTCGCTATCGGTTCGGTGGGACCGCTCAGATTGCTGCAAAGCGCGCTCGGCCCGCAGATCAGCTGGCTGTTGCCTTTTGCACTCGTGAGTCTGGTCGGCGCGCTGACTTACTATCGCGATCCACGCCAACGGTGGTGGCAGACGACGCGGCGCCAGCAGCATATCCTTTTCTGGGCCGCCTGGCTGATTCCGATTGCGGCGTTCTTCAGCATCGCCGCTTTCTTCCATCCTTACTATATGATCATGCTGGCGCCGGCGATCGCCGCATTGGTCGGGATCGGTGTTCGACCGCTGTGGCGCTCATTCGCGCGACGCAACTGGTGGCGCTGGAAGACGTATCTATTGCCGACGGCGCTGCTACTAACCGCCGGCGAACAAGCTTATCTGGTTTCCACCTACTCTGTCTGGATCGCTGCGCTGATTTTTATAGCGGTGGCTGCCGTCGTCGCGCTCCTGCTTGCCGGCCAGCCGTTCAAGCGCTGGGCAATACTCGGCGGCGCGCTGCTGATGCTGCTTCCTGCCGGCTGGTCGCTTACCCCGACACTGGCGGCGGAATCGGCCGCGATCCCGACGTCCGGGCCGAGCCTATTGTCCGGACAAGGCGGCAGAGTAAGCTTCGGCGGCACAGAATCACAAGTCAACCAAAAGTTGCTTAACTATTTGCTGAAACATCGTCACGGCGCCAAATATTTGCTGGCGACTACCGATGCCAACAGCGCCTCGGCCTATATCATCAAGACCGGCCTGCCTGTCATGGCGATCGGCGGTTATAACGGTACCGATCCGGCGATCAGTTTGCGGCAATTCAAACAGGCCGTCAAAGCGGGCGACATCAGGTATTTTTACGTTTCGGGGCGGAACAATTCATCGGCTATTATCAAATGGGTGAAAAAACACGGCGTGCAAGTGTCGGCCGCAAATTATCGACAGGCCGCATCGTCAAACAGTCAATCGCAAGCTGTCCGCCGACAGCCCAGCGGCGGTCCGAATCGGAACAATCAGCGGCCCGGCGGACCCGGTATCAATAATAATCGGAATGGCACGCCGTTCGCTGCGGCTGGCGGGATGGGAAATCAAAGCGGCACACTCTATCGGTTGAGTTTAAAGTAAACGGCACCGGCAACATGGATCGGATCTCATCCGATCCTTGTTGGGTATTATCGCAAGCACTTTGATAACTTGACAATGAAATTGTCCAGCAATTTAATCGTCTATTCTTTCATTATTAAACTTGACAGACAGGCATCAGGAGGCGATGAAATTATTGAGAGATCTCCTTCCTCTGCGACAAAGTGGCGATTATTCATGGCGCACAACTGAGGAATCACGCGACAGCAGAGTTTTGCAGATTGACCTATAAGAACGAGAACCCTCCGCCTTGCTGCACTGGACAACTAAGATGACGTTCGGAAGCTTCAAGAAGCGACGTTTGAGAACATCGCTTGATTCTGGGGAGTAAGGCAAAGGTAAGACCCTTGCTCAAAACAGCAGGAGGCTTCCCCACGGACTTAACATAAAAAAATTCTTTCACTGTCCGTCTGGCGAAAGTTTATCTTTTAGTAGAGATAATTACACTTTATTCAACGAATGGCGTTTAACGAGTACATTGAGAAAGGATAAGCAATCCCCCTCCAACAATTATGATTACAACCAGAATAATAATGTTTGTGAGACAGCCGCCATCCGTTAATGAGTTTAAATCACCGGTCCATGTACGATTAATAGAATCTGACAGATTGTTTATTGGATGCTTTTTATATTCTTCTGATTGTTTTTTATCTCGATCATATGAGTTCATAAAAGTTCCTTTCCTAAGAACAACTATTTTATGCACATTTTAATTTTCGCGATTTATAAAGTGCGTTTTTTATATCAAGAATACCTGAAATGAATTGAATTGTATATGTTTGCGGTCATTCCACTTACAAGCATTTTAGCACGACTGCAAACTCTCGATCTAGCATCTCCACAAACTCTATCACTATATCTCCATCCAGTAATATACGAGCCTGATCATGTAACTGTCTAATCACGCTGCATGTTACAGGCGGTGTCCGGCCCTGCTCAGCTGTGTCCCCGAAGGCAAAAAACAATTCCGCCCCCGATGCTTGAGCGGATTATTTTGTCAGTTTTCTATCGTTCTTGGGACAATTTCTCTTCTCTGATTAAACCAACCGACATTCCGTCGGCCGATGGTGGTCAATGCCTACTCTTGTCAGTCTGCAACAGAACGAATCTAACGATCTGCATCATTGCTTTTAGTCGCCGGAATGATCAATGGCTGATTGACCGTTGATCAGGCGTAAAATATGCTTTCTCTTTTGCAAAAAAGCTGCCGAGTATCTTGCCTCATCCGACTGTTGTTCAATCTCATTCTGCGTGAAATTAGCCTGTATTTCGGCAATAATTTTCCCCGGATGCTTCGACATGACGATCACTCGCGTTCCCAGCAATAAAGCCTCGTCCACATCATGAGTAATGAAAAAAATCGTATTGCCCCCGTTCCACCATAGCTGACGAATCATTCGTTGCATCTGTTCCCGGGTCAGGGCATCCAGCGCGCCAAACGGTTCATCCATCAATAAAACTTCCGGATTGGTAATTAATGCGCTGGCAATAGCGGCTCTTTGCTTCATTCCGCCCGATAGTTCAAATACCTTTTTATCGGCAAATTCTTTCAGGCCGACTTTTTGCAGATAGACCTCCACTGTATGTTTGACTTCTGCTTTGGGCCGTCTGTTAACCATCAGTCCGAATGCCACATTCTGCCGAACCGAAAACCACTCATAGAGAGGCGGATTCTGGAAAACGACACCACGATGACGGTCAATGCCGTCGATGATCGCCTGATTCAACTTGGCGCAGCCCTGCGTCGGTTTAAGAAATCCCGCCAAAATACTTAACAGCGTACTTTTCCCACAGCCACTGGGACCCATGACACAGACAAATTCTCCACGATAAATCTTTAAATTAATATTTTCGATCGCCGGAATGGCCGCAGACTTGTTTTTATAAGTAAAGCTTACGTTTTCAATCGAGATCAGTTCATCATGACCGTTCGAAGATTGTTTTCCTGCTTCTGCGTTTTTAACACCCAAGCTGATTTGCCTTCTTCCCCTCTTCAGCGTCTGGCCGGGCAAACATGTCACCCGCCTGTAAACATTGACTCTTATTTTTTCAATGCGCGTTTTAGATAGCTCGTATTGATCGCCTTCTCAAAGGTCGATAATCCGGGAGTATAACTGAGGTCGCCTTGCTGCTTATGAAATTTGGCAATCGTTTTAAGCGTTTTTGCCAGTTGGCCGTTGCCGTTTTTGCCGCCAAAATAGTTGTCGGTCGTCTGATCTTCGGGAGAAACCCAGATATTATCGTTAATCTGACTCTCGGCATTCTTCGTTGTGACGCCCTCCCAATCGGCGATATCCTGCGTTGCCTTTTTCGGATTTTTCTGCGTTAAATCATAGACCTTAACGAGTGCTTTGACATATTGGCTGACTAGCGTCGGATATTTTGCCGCAAATGCGGTTCGGGCAACGGCGATTTCCGGAATGGTCACGCCTTTCTTAATCAGATCGCCGTCATTGGCGATGATCTCTCCCCCATTTGCGACATTTTTATCCAATGCCGGGCTCCAAATATAGGCGGCATCGATGTCGTTACGTGACCAGGCGGCAACGATATCCTGTCCGGCCATATCGACGATCGTCGCATCCTTGCCGCTGAGTCCGGCCTGCTTCAACGTATTGAGCAGCGCATAGTGCGAAGTGGTCCCAAAAGGTGTGGCAATCTTTTTTCCTTTCAGATCCGCTACCTTTTTAATGTTTTCGTTCTTTTTGACGACTAATGCTTCGATATTGCCGCCTTCAATGTAAGGCACGAAGATCGCTTTATAATCAATCGTGTTGGCAATGCCCAGCGCGATCGGATAGGAACCGGATGAGGATAGGTCGACCTTCTTTGAAATGACTGCCTTATTGATGTCTGCTCCCGAAGCGTAATTGCTTACCTTTACCTTTGCATCAATGCCTTTAAAATAGTTTTCCTTGACTAAGATTGCCGATTCCGGGCCGCCCTCGATCACGCCGACATTAATCGACTTCGGGTAGTATTCGCCCGTTATCGGATCTTTTTTTGTCGATGAGGACGACGTTTTTGATGAAGCCCCACTCTGGGCGGCGCATGCCGCCAACTGTGCCACAAGCACCGCGATTAAGGCGATTGATAGAAACCATTTGCCTGCTCTCATCTCATTGTTGCCCCCTATTCATTCGCATTTTTACCCGCTTACGTTTTCCCTTTCCAAAAAACAACTTTCTGTTCCAACAGCAGCAATACTTTATCTAGTAAAATTCCGGTAATACCCATCATGATAATGCCGACAAAAACCACATCGCTGCGCAAATACTTGCTCGCATCGAGCACCATCCAGCCAATCCCCGAAGTGGCGGCAACCATTTCTGCCGCTACGGAAGTCGCATAGGCAATGCTCATTGCATTTCTCAGCCCGATAAAGACATCCGGCAAAGCCGCTGGCAGAATCACATAGAGAAAAATTTGCCGCCTGTGTGCTCCCAACGTCTGCGCACGGTAAAGATAGTCCGGACGGACGCGCGTCACACCGGCGACACAGGAAATGTAAAGCGGTGCAAAAGCGCCGATAAACAGCAGAAAAATCTTCGAGTTATCGCCGATTCCCATCCATAAAATAATGATCGTGTAGTAACCAAGCGGCGGAAGCGGGCGGATGAAGGCAATAATCGGCTCAAAAATTGCTCGGATCTTATTGGAATAGCCGCTCAATAAACCCAATGGAACGGCTGTCACCGCTGCCAGACCAAATGCCGTAAACAACCGCCGCAGACTTGCCCAAAGATGAACGAGCAGGGCATGGCCTTTATAGCCATCTTTCAATAGATGCACAAAAGCATCCCACATTCCGACCGGCGAAGGAAAGATGACACTTGAGATCCTTCCATGCCACGTGACCGCAAACCAGAGGACGACAATCATTAAACCCGTCAACAAACTGATCGATTGATTTTTGTTATGGTCTGAAAACATTTCCCATTCAATCCCTAGTTTTTATATGTATTTACTTTAATCAATCTTCTCTGCAGATGGAACCCACTCTATTTTGATAGTGGGTATTGAATAATTTGATAGCCAGTTCCGCGCCATTCCGGGTTGCACAAAAACAATTGTCGCTGGAAAAATGCCGGGGATCGCACGTCAAAGTGCCAACCGTCGCACGTATCGTTCGACGCACGCTTAAGTAACCCCAACAGATAACGTCGATCCATTGATCAACGTCGAACGCCTCAGCCTTCATGGATTAGGTTTTGATTTCTTGCATCATCTGCAGCAGCGTATTTAACAGCACACGGTCGGTTCCTTTTGCTCGATATCGGATGCTTTCAATGCAACCGACCTCGAAATCCATTTTTTTATCGGAGATCGAGACCCGCCTGATCCAGCCACTCTTAACGTACAAATCATTCTCCGACATGAAACGGGGGAAAAAAGCAACATAATCATTGCGCGCAATCATATTTTTGATCGAATCCAGATTATCGGTACGGAAGATGATATTCGGAAGTTCACTGGTCCCGACCATGTTTGTCAAGCCGCCATTATAGCGTTTGAATTCGTCCCGATAAGCAATGTAAGGGGCCTTCAGCATCTCCGCATAATCAATGTTTGTGCGATTCCAGTACGGCGAGTGCCTGCCGACATACAGCACATACTCATCGTGGAACAAAGACGTGTATCTTAAATCAATGTTTCGTTCCAACTCCTCATAATTAATCAAAATGCCCAATTCGGAAATGCCGGCAGACACATCATGCACAACCTGGTTGCTTTCTCCCGTCGTGACTGACAACACAATGTTTGTCGATTGTTCATCGAGAGTTTTCAACAATTCCGGGAGAATCCAGTCGCAAATACAAGGAATACAGCTGATATGCACTTCGCCGGAATTCTCTTTTGTCTTAGCAATTTCAACAATTTCATCAATCGATTTAAAAATATTTTCGGATTTTTTAAGCACTTTTTCTCCCATTCGCGTCGGTGTGACCCCGACATTGGTCCGTTTTAACAGATTGGTCCCCAGCTCCCTCTCTAAATGATTAATGGCATAACTTAAAGAGGATTGTGACATAAAATTTTTCTCTGCCGCTATCGAGATGGAATGATACTTGACGGCCTCTTTAAGATAAAATAATTGCTCAAATTTCAATGCGGACCCTCTCTCAATTAAGCATAGTAATCACATGTTAATTTATTTATATATCTTTGTTCTGGTTACGTCAATACGAGGTCGTCATAGTGGCCAATATCGATCTTTTCGATACCCTATCTCACCTTTTCTCTTTGGGCGCTGGATCAATCGTCGATTATCATAAATTTTAAGATTGACACAATTGGAAACGAATGGAGGGAGAAAGTCATGAACAGAAACTCGCGAACACAAAAACTGATTGTTTTAGGAATTGACGGAATGGACTCTGCGACCACGAAAAGAATGGTCGACGAAGGAAAATTGCCGAATATTAAAAAGTATCTGCAGCACGGTGCTTCCCGGGAAAGTTTAGCGATGCTCGGCGCCCATCCGACGATCACGCCGCCGTGCTGGACGACACTGGCGACCGGCGCCTATCCGGGCACACATGGAATCACCTGTTACTGGCGTCAGTCACCCGAGAGCCTCGACGCCGTCGTATACAACATGGACTCCCGCCATTGCCAAGCCGAACAGATTTGGAATACAACCGTGGAAGCCGGCCTCAAAACGCTTGTTTGGCACTGGCCCGGCTGCTCCTGGCCTCCGAGCTCCGATCATCCATTACTCAGCGTGGTCGATGGGACTCAGCCCGGTTCGGTGAATATGGGCATTGCACAGGTCGACTGGGAAAAAGTCATCTATGCTTCAACCGAGTTGAAAAACACCCGTTTCATTCCACATACCCAGAAAGCGGCAGGAGTCGGTTGTAACATTACCGATATCCATGAAGTGCTGGCCCCGATTTCAGCAAATGAAAGTGAAGATGAAATGATGGAACTGTGGTGGGGCGACAAAGCGCGCAAAGGCGAAGAAATCCGCACCTATGTCAACGACTTAGACGATACCGAGATGATGGTTGGCGCGAAAGTCGGCTATGACAGGGTCTTTTCCCCGCTGACACCGGCCAGCGGCTGGAAAAACGCGCCAGCAAATGCGCTTGAATTTACACTGCTGATTTCCGGCGGTAAAGAAAAACGGCTGGGACTGGTCACGCAGAACGAGAACGGAATTTATCACAGCGTCACTTTATACCATTCAAAACAGGAGGAGAGACCGTTCGCGACCATCGAGAAGGGCAAAATGGTGACTGGTATTATCGACAACGCAACGAAAAAAGGCGTCACCACCCCCTGCTGTCGCTCCTACAAAATTCTTGAATTAAGTCCCGATGGAAAGACACTGCGTCTGTGGATCAGCAACGCACTGGATACGAACAATAAAATACTGTGGCATCCGCAGCATCTCTATGATGACATCGTCAAGCATGTCGGCTATGTTCCACCGGTCAGCCTGATCGGCGGAGAGGACGCTGAACTGGTCGATCAGATTTTTGAACCATCCTGGGATATCTATGATCAGTGGCAGGCGGACTGCCTGACCTATTTACTCGATCAGCAACATTACGATGTCGTATTCAGCCATCTGCATAACATCGACTGCGCCGGACACCAGATCTGGCACTTGGCAAAGACACTTGACCCCTGGAAGAGCACCAACGAGAAAGTGAATCAACAATTCATCGAACGTTTCTATCAACAAACCGATCGCTATCTGGGCCGCTTTTTGCCATATTTAGATCAAGGCTATACGATTCTGATTGTTTCCGATCACGGGCTTCTTGTCGGGGAGAATGTACCGCCGATTTTGGGCGAATATGCTGGCTTAAACGTTAAAGTGATGGAAGAACTCGGCTACACCGTGATGAAAAAAGACGCAAACGGCCAATCCACAGGCGAAATCGACTGGGAAAAAACGCGGGCGGTGCAAGTGCGCAGCAATTATATTTATGTCAATCTGAAGGGACGGGACAAGACCGGCATTGTCGACCCAGCCGATAAATATGCTCTCGAAGAGCAGATCATCTCCGATTTGTATAATTATCGGGATGAACGTACCGGCAAACGGGTGGTCGGCATTGCCTTGCGCAATAAAGACGCCATCATTCTCGGCACATCTGGCCCTGAATGCGGCGATATTTTCTTTACCATCAATGAAGGCTTCAATCGCTTACACGGCGATGGCTTAACTACCGCTAGAGGCTATTTTAATACTTCGGTCACGCCGCTATTCATCGCCGCCGGTCGCGGAATAAAGCCGGGCTACACAACCGACCGCGTCATCCGTCAGGTCGATGTGACACCGACCGTATCAATTTTACTGGGGACGAGAATCCCGCAGCAATGTGAAGGTGCGCCAATTTATCAAATATTTAACGAGGCTCTGTAAAAAACAGCCTTGCAAGCACCGTCCTGAAGCCGAATCATCTGTGGCTTTTAGAACGGTGCTTTTTTCAATCGACCAGTGTCGGCACACTGCCAACGAGCAGACAGGCGGCAGCCACTAGCAGAAAAGCAGATAAACTTGGTCATAAAGACATTGAGACAATCTTTTGTATCCCAACAACAACCTTGACATTGTACATAGATTGAACGGAGTCATCACCTTTGAACCTGCAGAACAAAATGATGATTCTCCAGTGTCGGGATAAAAAGCCCGCTGAAACCATGTCAAACTGCTGCCGGCTGACAGGGTCACACCCATCTTATAATAGCGATTTTTGATAACATGATTGAAAACATGCATGGTACTTTCGACATTATTTCTTGCCCGAACATCGTTGGCTAAATAGACACCCGATGTTCCGATACTGCTCAAAGCAGTGTGTAGATCAGTGATTCCGGAACCCAGCGCTGCGCAGGCGTTGTCCGCACCTCCCTGAAATATTTTTACGGGTTTGTTGATATTGTATTGCTGTGCAAGTTCCGATCGTAAAATTCCAATTTGAGTACCGGATAATTTAATCTCCGGTAATTGCTGCGGTTGAATGCTCAACTTTTCCCCTATTTCTTTGCTCCAGCAATGACGCTCTTCATCTAATAAAAGTGTCCCCGCAGCATCGGAGTAATCCGTATATATATGCCCCGTCAGATACCAGTTGAGGAAATCTTTAGGCAACATGATGTGGGCAACGCGATTCCACTGTTCCGGTTCTTCTTGCTGCATCCACAAAATTTTAGGTAAGGTAAAGCCTTCCAAAGGACGATTTTTGCTAATGCTGCGCAGTTCTACACCGAATTCGCGATTGATTTGCTTGACTTGGGCAGTCGTCCGACTGTCATTCCATAGAATCGCATGTCGCACAACGCGGTTTTTATGATCCAGTGTTACTAAACTATGCATTTGACCCGATACGGCGATGCCTTTTAAATGAATCGTGCTTGGAATACGACTCATCAATGCATCAAATAAACGATCCACGGCTCGAAGCCAATCTAACGGATTCTGTTCGCAATGGCCATCTTTAGGTTGAATCACATCGTAGGGTACAGAGTCGCTAGCAATCACGTTTCCTTGAAAAGTATATAGAACCCCTTTTAAAGAACTTGTCCCCAAATCTAATCCTAAAACACAATCCATCCAATTCCATCTCCTTCATGCACAAAACCGGCATAACATATGTAAGATATCTTATACCGGTTAACATTTATTACCAAACAAGCGGCTTATAATCTGCAAATAAGACGTGTTTTATTGGCTCATCTTCTTCTATTTGCGGAAGCCGGGGAATATTTTCCAAAAATCGATTATCGACATTGTCATCATTCGTGGAAGACACTTCCCACGTCAGCACCTTACCCGTACCCGGCTCAACACGCCACCGATGATAAATACGTTGGGTCATCGTGACACTTTCTCCCGGTGTCAGAGTCACCGTTGATCCTGCCGGGACGGTCACTCGCTGTCCATCCCGCGTTAAACTCACTTCACTCTTGTCATCAAGTTCTTCAGTCGCTGTGGAATTGTAAACGGTAATTTGCAGATTTCCGCCGCCACGATTAATCGTATCTTCTTCCTTTATTTTATGAAAATGAAACGGTAATTCCTGACCTTCTTCAAGGGTTAATAATTTCTCACAATAGGGTTTCGGATATTTCTTTTTATGATTAAAGTTGCCATTTCTGAAAGTAAACGCTGTCAAACCATACCGTGAAAAATCATGTCTGCCAAAGTCGGTAACATCCCATCCCAGCATATTATCAATAATTTCTTGATAAGATTGATCTGCTTTATGCCAATCCTCCAATGACCAAAAAGCAAACTTTGGGAAATAGATTTGATGTTCTTGAGCAAAACGAATGGTTTCATCAATCATTCGATTAATTTCGGATCGTTTCATTTTAATCCCCTTTCTATCACTGACAATGAACTACCGATCCATGTTTCGAACCTTAACTTCAATACGATTATGAAATTCTTCCAGGGGCTTCATATACTTCAGGGTCTGTTCCCGCTCAGCTTGCAACCTGCCATTTACATCATTTGTCCCCGGTTCGATTCCTACCACGTAATTGCCGTTTCCCATCGATTTCCATTCATTTAATACCGGCAATTTATCCGGTTCATAGCTGATCGTCACGGATATGTTGACATCGCTATTCTCCAAAACGACACGGGCCAGCCGATCGGATTCCGGTTGGATAACGTGCTTATAAACAATTTCGCCTTTGCCGTCCATCGGAACCGAGAAATGATCGTATTCCTCGGCTTGACGGCCATTTTGATCAAACGATTCTTTTGCTTTCAGATGTAACCGTAAATGCTTTGATAAAAAAGGGTAGCCAAAATTCATGTGGTACAGTATCATCAGCGGCTGAGTCTGAAATGACAGATTCGTAATCGTATCTTCAATATAAAATACATTGCTATTAAGCTCACAGGATATTTTACGTTGCAGCAAATAATTCTCACCAAACACTTCGGACTGCCTAATCTTTCCTTCGACTTGCAACGTTCCGCCCTCATCCATTCCATGCGCTACATTTGTAGCCGGTATGTTGGCAATTAGGCCATGCAATCCAAGTTCAGGCTGCCGTGAAGCGTATCCCATGTAAGTTAGTCCGCCTGTTGTTAAAAACCCCGCCGTAAAGTTGCGCATAAAACCCGATCTTCCATTCTCCGTGAAATACGACGAGTTCACGAAACCGGTGTTTGATAGGAAGGACAAATTGATACCCCTAAATTTCAATGCTGCAATATCAAGGCCTCTGCTCGGTAAAACCGTGAAAGACAGACCGCTATTATTATAGACATCGATACATTTCAGACCTTCGCCTTTCCCTTCATTTAATGTATAAGCCTTCGTTCCGAAAATTTGTGACAATGAACCCGTACGACGACGCCATTTAAGCAAATCCATCGGTTAGGACCCCAGTTAAGAAATCTTCAAATCGTTGAGATTGATATCGGATTCAGCAGATTCGTCGCTATCTCCATCATCCGTGACCGGTTTCTTGATCATAACCAAGACAATCGCAGTCACTAAACTGCCAATAATCAACGCGGCAAGAAATCCCCATGGACGAGTCATCGTCGGCACCGCAAATAACCCGCTGGCCGGAATATGGGAATCGGCGCCCCACAGCATAGACAGACCGCCGCCAATCGCTCCGCCGCAACCTGTAGCGATGACGCAGCGGATGAGATCATTCAGTACAATCGGCAAACTGCCCTCGGTAATTTCTACCAGGCCCATCGGGAAGGCCGTTTTTAACGTTTCCACTTCTACCTGGAAAAAGATTTTTTTGCGGAACACTTTAGCAATAAAATACGCGGCCGTGTAACCCAGCGGCGTGACCATGGACGCTAAGATTAAAGCCGTTATCGGCTCGTTGATTCCTTCGGCCTGCATCGCCAATACAAAGGCAAAGACCGTTTTATTGATCGCTCCGCCGTAGTCGATTGATGCCAATACACCGATAATAATGCCATAGATGAATTTAGAAGAGGTATCCAGCGAATTGAGATAACCGGTCAGCCAAACCGTCCCGCTACTAATCGGCGCGCCGATCACATAAAACATGACCAATCCGGCAAGGGCCGAGGCTAAAAATGGAATGACAAGCGTCGGCATCAGACCATTGGCCCACTTGGGCACCTTGACAAATTTAATAATCGCCAAGGTAATCCAGCCGGCAATATAGCCGCCGATTAAACCGCCTAAGAAACCGGCACCGATGCCTTTAGCAGCCATGCCGATAACGATCCCGGGAGCAATTCCCGGCTTATCGGCAATCGAAAAGGCAATGCCGGTGGCAACGACCATCGGCAGTAAACCGAGTCCGAAGCTCCCCATTGTTGAGAAGGCATCCCAAACACTCACGGTATGGGAAATCGTCGTTAAAGACTTCCCCCCGAAAATATTGCCGACAGCCAGCAGAAATCCGGCGGCAACAACGATAGGAATCAAATAAGAGATGGCCGTCATCGCATGTTTTTTAATTTGCAGTTTCCCCCAAAAGGAACTCATCGTCATTCCCTCCTCATGCCTGTTTTTTATGTGCTTTATCTTTATCAACAATCTGCTGAAGTTGCTCAATTAATTTATTAGGTGCTTTAATCACCGTATCCGTAGGCACCTCGACAACACGTTTACCGCTAAAACGTTCCCGGCCGGAAATTTTCACATCGACAGCTAATAAGACAATGTCGGCATTGCGAATCTGTTCAGACGTTAATTTATCTTCAGTCCCAATGGTTCCCTGCGTCTCAATATGAATCGTGTCGCCCGCTTTTTCAGCGGCTTTCATGATCTTCTCTTTCGCAATATAGGTATGGGCGATACCCGCAGCGCAGGCTGTGACTCCGACGATCTTCATCATGATGGTTTACCCTCCTTTAAAATAAAGACATTCTGCACATCATCGACTGTTTTTGCATGGACTAAATGGCGGACGGCATCTTCATCACCCAATCGTCTTGCAAACATCGACAGAAGTTTTAGCTGCGTCTGGGCAGATGAATTATCATTGCTTACCGCAAATAGAATGACGACTTTAACGCCCTTCCCATCCAATGTCTCCCATTCAATGGCTCGATCTAAAACACCAATCGCAACGCCTACCTGTTTTACCTGACAACTCTTGCCATGGGGTATCGCGATATAGTTGCCGATACCCGTCACTCCCTCCGACTCGCGATTATAAATATCCTTAACGAACAATTCGATATTATCAATATAGTCGGCCTGCTTTAATAGCTTGGCAAGCGCGACGATGGCGTCGTGCTTATTTCCTGCTTTAAGATCAATGGCAATGACTCTTGGATCAAGAATACTTGATAGATCCACAATTTTCCCCCCTCAGTCAAGAATTAATCTTTAGCCTATTGATTACCCGCCCGACTTGTTTTCAGGTCGCTATCAAAGATACCCTACTCCCCCAAAAAATCTGACTTGCCAAACCAATTTCGGCGGCCGGCCAAATTTAATGGATCATTACCGAAGGCTGATCATCTGTATTTTTATGTTCCGGTTCCGATAAACCCTTCGCTTCGCGATCCCGGCCTCGTTCCCCGCACGAATCAGCCATTACAGTGAATGCTCGACGGCCGTGGATACCGTTTCTTTATGATTTCAAGGAGTCTATCATTCCATCAATAGGATGCACTAAAATGTTCCGGTTGATTAAAATCAGCCAATGTGTCCGCCACTTTTTCGTCTTCATAATAGAGACGGGTCCGGTCGACGTCGTTGCATAAACGAATTTTCTCCTCGACAATGCGTTGTGTTTCTTTCATCGGACTGGGAAACATAATTTTCGGTTCGCGAATTTCATCCGGATCATTATCGTTGAGTACTTTTCGTAACTCCTTGGCAAAGGCAATTTTAATATCACTGGAAATATTGATCTTATTAATACCATTGGCTATCGATTGTTTGATCTTGTCATCCGGATTATTCGAAGCGCCGTGCAGTACTAATGGAATGTCTATCAAAGCAGCCACAGCTTTAACAATTTCCGGCTTTATATTCGGTTTTACATCTTTCGGATATAATCCATGGGCAGTACCGATCGCGATAGCCAGAGAATCGACGTGAGTTTCCTCAACAAACTTCTTGGCAACTTTAGGATCGGCATATTTAACCGTCGTTAAATGCCCCTTAATATTATTTCCCGTATCGCCAATCGTCCCGAGTTCGGCTTCGACGGAAACGCCGGCAGAATGGGCGGCTTCAACAACTTTTTTGGTTAGGGCAACATTTTCGGCAAATGATTTAAGCGACGCATCGATCATCACCGAGGTAAAGCCAATATGGATACAATGAACCACTTGTTCGAAGCTGGCACCGTGATCCAGATGCAGTGCAATCGGCAAATCGCTATGATTCGCGGCACGAATGACCTGACCGACAAAACTGTCCCGCAAAAAAGCCAATTCCGTCGGATGAATAGCCATAATAAACGGTGCCTGCAACTGCTCACATTTCTCAAGCGTTGCCGTAAATAATTGACCTGAACCGGCGTTAAAAGCCGGAATCGCAAAATGATTCCGATGAGCGACCTGCAGCAAACGATTTCCTGAAACTAACATGTTTATTCCTCCATTGCTAATTTTTTTAACAGATAATTGATTAACATTTTTTTAGTTGCTACCTTGGACATCGCAAGAAGATTTTCATCTTCGGATAAAATTAACATCATTTTTTTAACTTGACTTACTATTTTTTTATCTTGGCAGGTAGCCGGTAAGGCGAACATCATTATATTTTGAATGCTTGAATGATCCAACGCATACCAATCACAAATTGGCTTTCTCACTCTTACAAAATAAATCACCGGATAGAGAACGGCCGTTGACAGCCCATGCGGAATGGCAAAACCATTGGTAAGCGTCGTATTGCCTCTGTCCTCACGGTTCTGCACATCCTGAATGAATTGATTGGTATCAGAAATCCTCCCTAACGAAAGCAATTTTTCAGCAATATAGTGCAGTACCTCCTTCTTTGTTGCCGCCGTCACGTCAAAATCAACGGTTCGCGTACTAAGCAGTAATCGATCATCGGCATTCAAATCCATTGATCACCTCCTCAACGCGGTCGCGGTCCTGCATCGAGAATATGGTACTTACCAGAACAGCCGGTACGTTGATACACTGGTCGATACGAACGGTCGTAATGATTAAGCTCACATGCGGATGTTGCCTTAAGGCTTTTTTTAAATCTTTATCGGCCACGACATCGACGACGACTAATTCCGGGAATGATCGTTTTATTTTGGCCCTGAGTAACTCGGATGTACCGACACCGGTTGTACACATAATGATCACTTGTATCCGGCGCGGGTGCTGCTCGATATACTTTGCGAAATATAGAGTAATAAAACCACTTTCATCCTCGGAAATCGCCGGCAACTCATATTTTGCCGCGATTAACTTGGAGACGGCATGAACGGCTGAAAATATTTTTTGATATTCCAGCTTAATGTCAGCTAAAAAATTATTTTTAATGAAGATGTGATTATTTAACCGGTTAATCATCGGCTTAATGTGACCGGCCAATTCATCGTGAAGGCTATACCCATTAATTGGAACGTGTATCTTTTGCGAAACCATTGAAATATAGCTTTGGGAAACCTGATCGACGATGGACCCTCTAGGTAAGTCAAACGTCACTCGATCACAAATCAGCCGCGATGAAGCTAAATACCTGAGTAAATAGATCGCTTCCGAGTTGGGTAATGTGTTACTTAAATAATTTTCGATATGACCGATGATTCGGACTGCTACGCCATATAATTGCGGACTAGTATTAATTAATTTCTTGTCGTCGGCGGCTAATCGTAACTGATCGATTGCTTCACCGTCTACTTTTCCTTGCCTCGCTCGGGTGATTAAGATATAAATGTGAGAAAAAATATTGACGTTATACGGATAAGGAATCTTTACACCCAACTGCCGTTCGATGATTTTCACTTGATTCAAACTGAAATTGGCATCGAATTTATTATAATTAGGCAGCTTCGTCGACATATCGGCCAAATCCAGCATATTTCTTTTCGCCAGTAAGTCGATAATGGCCTTGCGGATCTCAACTTCCGCTCCCTTGACAGCCAGCGTACGATCTTTACGGACCACTTTTAAAGAATAGCGTTGTAATACGTTCGAAATGGCCTGCTCATCAACATTGATCACTGAATCACTGACAAAATAGCCTCGATACAGATCGATTATTTTGACTGGATTCGGGGATTTAAATAATAGGACTTGCATCACCTCATTTCGCCGTTCAACGGGTGATAAATTACTGTTTCCTGTGGTCTTTCCCGGTCCCTCACCACATTTCCGGTTGATATAGACATCATAATTTAACTTATAACCACACCCTTTCTCGGCCAAAATCAGCTTTTCTTTTTCGTTAATTCGTTTCACCAATCGATAAACGGTCGCTTTCGAAACGTTCATTTGATTGGCTAGTTCCGAAGAAGTAAGGAAATTACGGCTACGAAGCAATAAATGAATTAAACCATGCTCTTGTTTCCTTAGTCGCATATCTCTTCTCCTTTCATGTCTAGATTAACATCGCATCATGTAAACGGTTTCCTGATTGCTGATGATTGCAATCGTCAAGTTTTAATAGTCTTAATTTAAGCCCTGTCACTTTGCATCACTAGCATGAATTTAACGGAAGATAAAATTTTACAAATCAGAATTTCATTCATTCCGGTGTCTGCAGGCAGATTAATCGCAGAGCGATGACTGCAGTAACACGGTCGGAAGAAACAATATTTGACTATTCAAATTGATGTAAACTGTTCAGGATAAAAGTAATGAAAACAGACTAAAAAAGAGCGGTCAATTTCCGATAAACAGAGTAGATTCTGATAAGGGATAAAAGTCCTCTCATGAGCATCATTAAGATAGCAACCGCTAAAATTGTGCTCGGATCGATTTTTGCTTTAACGAAATCAGCCAAGTTTGATGTTTATGAACAGATTTAGGGAGAGCATTAATGGATTTTACTGCCAACACTGACGCTGCCGGGTTAAGCGCCAAATTTAAACTATTGAGGAGTGATTGATTGTGAAAGATTACCTTTTAATTATTCTCAGAGCAATATCGAGAATCTTTATCAGCATAGGCAAACTGATTCTCGCGCTAATAAAAGTTACTTTTAAAATCATGGGTTTCGCATGGCGATCTGAGAAAAAGATTTATCAAACAGAAAAGAAGGTTCATAACAAGCTTGAAGACGGAACAAACGATGTCGTCAACACCATGATGTATGGCGACGACTACAGAGTCTTTCGTGACGCCGTGAGACGAGAACTGCATAAGTAACCCATGTGATTGGAGAGTCCGTTCAATGCTTCACGCACTGTTTCACTCGATTATCAAAAATTTTCAAGAATCATGGAAATATACTGTACCCGAGTTGTTCATAGGCTTCGTTTTATATGGCGATACTTTTAGCGGGTTATTAATGCGCGTATCGATACCATTTCTACTTGTTATATTTATAAAAAGTTTTGGCCTTTTTCTACTTTTCCTAGGCTTTTCGCGTTTATCTGCTAAAATTGTTTTACCTCTTGCTCTTATTCTATTATTTTTAGGTGCTTGGAGAATTTTACTGATTACGCTATTCCCCGAATTGTTGCTTATTTTGTTAGCTATTTTGTTCAGAAATCAACTTCAAATCGCTTTTATAAAATGGATTTACGACTATATGTCGAAATGGTGGTCTTTTGTTTCCTGGCAATTCCAGTTTTATCGTGAAATCGAACAAAAACGATTAGAGCGGGTTAGACGAAAGAACCGCGATAAACAAAACGAGCGACATAATCAGCAAGAAAATAACGACAAACAATCTAAGCCAAACGATCATTACAATGACTACCAACCATCCGATCAAGAGCGTATTGAGCAGGAACAAGAAAAAATTAACAAGAACATAGAACGAATAAAAAGAGAGCAAGAAGCGGAGCGAAACACATCTCCCTATAAAATACTTGAGGTAAGCGAGAATAGTACAAAATCCGAAATCATCAAAAGTTATAAAAAGCACCGCAGAAGTGCCTTATACGAGATACAAATGTTAAAAAATAAAGGCCTTTCAGAAGGAGACGAAAAGATAATCGCGCTTAATTCAACATTAAGTACGTATAATGAGGCTTTCGCAACTATTATAAGAAATTACAAAGGAGCTTAAAAATGATACTGGGTATCGATTTAGGTACGACAAATTCTGCTATAGCCATTCTTGAAAACGGTGAGCCAAAAATATTAGAAAATAAGAATGGGAATAGAACGACCCCTTCCGTTGTATCTTTCAAAAATGGTGAAATCATTGTGGGCGAAGCAGCAAAAAATCAACTCGCAATCAACCCCAATACATTTATTTCAATAAAAAGGCATATGGGTGAACCGAATTATACCGTTCAAGTAAACGGGACTACCTATACACCGGAACAAATTTCAGCGGAAATTTTAAAATACTTAAAAGATGTAGCCGAACAACATACCGGAAAAACGATCAACGAAGCAATCATTACCGTACCTGCTTATTTTAACGATGATCAGCGGACCGCTACCAAAAAAGCCGGAGAATTGGCGGGCCTTAAAGTTGACAGGATATTGAATGAGCCAACGGCTGCCGCTGTTGCATTCGGCGCGAAAGAACACAGTAATAAATCAACCAACATTTTAGTGTATGACTTGGGTGGCGGCACCTTCGATGTATCGATTCTTCATCTGGAAGAAGGGATATATGAGGTTAAGGCAACCGATGGCGATAATAAATTAGGCGGCGATGATTTCGATTTAACGGTCGTCCAATGGATCAATACGCAAATCACGAACCAAGCTGGAATCGACCTAACAGCCGATAAACGCGTCCAAGCCAGACTCAAAGAAGAAGCCGAAAAAGCTAAGAAAGCGCTAAGTTCTCAGACAACGTATGAGATAACTATTCCGTTTTTATCAATTGACCCGAAAACAAATACTCCTATTAATTTCGAAACGAATTTATCCCGTAAGACCTTCAATGGACTGATACAGGATTTAGTCGAACGTACTCAGGGTCCTGTCAATAAGGCCCTCGAACTCGCAAAAATGACATTAGATGACATAGACTTAGTGATAATGAACGGCGGATCAACACGAGTTCCCTATGTGCAGGATTTTGTCAAAAAGATCACTCATAAACCAGTTAATTTTCACGTTAATCCTGACGAAGCCGTGGCCATAGGGGCAGCGATCCTCGGCGATACACTTGCTAACCTCTCCAATCCGGATTCTGACGGAATAGAATTGGTTGACATTACGCCCATGTCGCTTGGTATTGGGATGATAAATGATGCTTTCTCTGTCGTTATTCCCAGAAATACATCAATTCCTTACAAAAACTCAGAGATATATCAGACCGTCAAAGATAATCAAACGACAATCACGTCGCCCATCGCTCAAGGTGAGTCTAAAAAGACGTCCGAGAACTACGTACTGGGTAAATTAGAAGTTCATCACTTGCCACCCCTGCCAGCCGGAAAGGCTCGAATCGAAGTTACTTTTATTATGGATGCAGATGGAATCCTGACGGTTAGCGGAAAGAACTTAGCAAACAATGAAGTAGTGACCGTTGTCATCAATAAAGAAGACAGGATGGGAAACTTTCCGACTGCGCCGAATCATCAATAAAAATTGCTGTTTCCCTTCGGATAAATTAGGCTAACCCTCAACGTTCATATTTCACTGAGTGAGACGGGCGGCACCACGCCATTGCCTGCTTCACTTTTTTTATGCTCGCCAGTCACATTGGGATAATGAATACCAGCTCGTTACTGGAGCGTCATCTAACCCATTTTACCAATATGTACGTGCAGTACTTCCTCCAATGCGAACAATGTAGGTCCGTATCAGCTGATTCGCAAAATCATCGTCGCTCCAGGGCACCGTATAACTGTTGACGGTTGTCTATTAATGTCTTCCTCTTGAATCCAAGTCATGTCGTTATCATACAGGATTTCCCCCAGAATATTGAGCCGATTAACCACTCGATTGCTATCCGGATTGCCGGTAAACAGGCCCAGCGGATTCTCGGCATGATCCGCATCATACACAACTAAGACGGAATATACCAGCTCCATTCTAATCGGAAAATTCTTCTCGATTAATGGCTCAAGCGAACTGTTCTTTGCTGCCATCCGCTTGGATGAAGTGCTCCGATTAATGTTCTTCATTGTGTCATCAAGCCCCAAAATATAGTTCATGGCATTATTAAAAATTGTCTTGGTCGGTGCGAGTCCATACACCTGATGCTCAAAGAGCCATTTTAAGCGTTGCTCGCGATCTGGCCAACGTCATCTTGTTCCAGTATAGCCGATTTTGATCCAGCCTCGATGGGACAGGGCATCAGGCGTTATATATGCGTATATTTGCGGACAAATGTTCAGATGCGGAGCAATACGCTTTTGAACGTCGACAACGATTGGGTTGCTCATTGGTCCATCGCCTTCACCCTTGATTCAATGAAGTTAATTTCTTCTTGGTTTAAATCATATTTTTTGTACAGCTGCTGGTCAATCTCGGGAATTGATTTTGACCAGTCAATATCAGAATTCCCAGTAAAGTTCTGTAGTGGAACCATCAACCATTTTTGAGCCGTATTATCTTGGGTTCTCTTTAAGATGCCAAGTAAAGAGCGTGTAAATTTCGTTTTGATATACGCAAGTGCGTATTTAGCATTCTGCTGGCTATGAAATTCACCCACGGAAATAAAGGTGGAAGAATACCCAATTTTGGGACCTTTAATTTCCGGCCCACTAATCACCTCGCCAAAAGTGCCATTTCCATTCGCTTTTGGTAACAAAACCTTATATGCGTCAAAATTGCTAGGTTCCCGGATGTAATCTCTGCGAATCCAGCGATAAACTCTTTTTTTATTAATGAGCCCGTAAATCCGAACGTACTCTTCCGGATGCGTTTGCGGTAATTTAGCAAAAAAGACTACGTTATCAAGCTTCGCAAGGGTGTTTGATCCAATATCATTTTCGTGACCGGAACTTAGCATCGCTTTTATTTCTGGATGATCCTCGTGTAATTTAGTTGTGAATTTGTAGATATCCCGGCCAGCTATTATCGTGCTAATACTGGGCTCGTTAAACTTTTTAACTTTTTCAAAGATACTACGCAACAGTGGATTAGGAATAAAGACATTTATTGGGCCGAGTATTTTCTCACTATCCCGATATGTAACAGCTAACCCTCCTTTTATATCAGTATTTTGAAACACTTTTTCCCCATTAGGCTCATAATCAACAACCTTAATGTGCTGATCCTGCAGCATTTTTCTATTCCACTTTTTGGGGGTTGATCCGGCATTGAAGAGAAATCGGGCAGGATGAATCATTTCGACAATTCTTCCTACTTTATAGGCCTCATCCAAAAATAGATGGTAAACCGGTGGGGCATATGTCTTCTGCTGTCTCTTATACACATCTCCGAGCCCACGAGACCCTAAGACATCTCGT
>UQRJ01000005.1 GCA_900543345.1 uncultured Sporolactobacillus sp.
GTCGGCAGCGTCAGATGTGTATAAGAGACAGCCTGGAGACGTTCTCGCAGGGGCCGGAACATCCTGTCCACGATAAAAATAAATGGGAAGCCGCCCTCGCATCACGAGAGCTGCCAATTTTTCTTGCGCCCTACGCCCGCCATTTCGGCGGCATGTTCTTTCCCCAATAGATTCTCTTCACTTCATGATGCTGCCGGAAGCCATCCAGTGCCGTATGGTAATGAAAATCGAACCAATAGCCTTCCTTGGGCGGATGCTCGCGGCGCACGTGCAGTTTTACTAATTCCCGCTGCTCATCCTTTTGATACACATGCAGAATCCGCTCACCGTAGCCGCCGGCCGGTGCGCGGGTCACATCGAGTCGACGGATCCACGCCGCATCATGACCGTTGCCGACCCGGCGTACGGCCGAAATGAAGGCCGGAGCAATCTGATGAACATACTGCTTTCCGATTCGCTCGCCGACACGATCGCCGAATTTATATAACCCCTGCCGCTTCGTTTCCGCAAGCGCGTATTGTGAAAAAGTATCGATGGCCTGTTGCTGCGAAACATTTTCCGGCAGTCGGTTATCCCACGCCGAGGACACTGCATCTGCTTCAACCGGCCGCTGCTGCTGCTTTTTTTCTCCGACAAGTGGTTCCTTATCATCGTGATGATTGACGTAATGCGTCGGGAATGTCGGCACAATTGTGCCGAACGTCAGCACTGCAACAAGAGCAACGATACATTTCTTTACAAATTCAGGCAACATACGCTCGACCCCCCGGCATTCCCTCGTCTACATAATCTCTTAGAATTATTCGCCGCTGGTTGGCCCGATCCGTCTTTTACAATAAAAAAAGCGAAGGGCAATCCTCCGCAAGGCCTTAAACATTATCGAAATGGAAGTCTTCGTCCCGCAGCGGTTCGATATTCAGCGGCACGACATAGTCGCCTTTCGTCGAGAAAAAGTCGTGATTGACGGTGCCCGTATCGATACCGTTGAGCACGATCTGGCTGACCGGATCATGCTTATATTTATCTTCCCGGCCGAGATTCTGCAAGGCCCGGTTGGCATTGTACAGCACGTAGTCGGTCACTTCTTTGACCAAGCCGATTTTGCTGTAGATCTTGACCGTATAACGTTTCTCCACTTCCAGCAGCCGGTCGAGCAGGTTATATAGCTCACGATCCGCCCGCTGCCGCTCTTCATCGGTCAGGTGCTCGCGATACAGGCGCTGGGCGACCATGCCGGTAAAGCTACCGTGAATCGACTCGTCCTGAATGATCTTGCGGATGATTTCGCCGCTGGCGATCATCCGCCCTTGTCCGGAAAGATAAACCGGATAGAAAAAGCCGCTGTAAAAAGAAAAGCTCTCAAGAAATACCGAAGCCGTCATCGCCATATACCGTTTAAACGGCGTGACGTTTTCCCGCTTGTCGTAAAGCTGATCGTACCAATGGGCGATCAGGCGGTATTTTCCCTGCAATTCCGGCTGCGCGCCGACCCACTCGCCAAGATAATAATCGGTCTTCGCCGACGGGATCAACGTTGAAAAAATATGCGAGTACGATTTCGCATGAATATGCTCCATCATTCCCATCCAGGCAAACACCGCTTGTTCGTGCATGTTGTCGTGGTGAATGGCGATCAGCGGCATGCCGTTGTCACCCTGTTCCCGGTCGAGGCCGGTCAGCCCGGACAGCACCTCGACGTATGTTGTACGCTCGTCCTCGCTCATCGCGTTCCAGTTGGCCAGGTCGCGCGACACTTTGAAAGCCTCTTCCGTCCAGAACTGATTGATATTTTGCTTCCAGTAAAGTTTGGCGACCTGATTATCGTTGTCGTTCCAGTTAATTGCTTTCATCAATTCCAACCATCCTCCGGCAAATCGTCCGTTTTGCGGACAGGTTATTTCATTACACGGCACAAGCCGTGCATTCCTCGGGCGACAAGAGCTGCGTCCGCGTGTAATAGAGTGATTTGAGGCCCTTCTTATGGGCGTATATATATAGTCGCGCCAGCTCGCGCGTGCTCGTCATGCTGTCGACGTAAAGGATCGTCGAGATGCCCTGATCGACATGCTGCTGAATCTCGGCGATCATGTCGATGACGCGGTACTGATTCGTTTGATAGGCCGACTTATAGTACCACATCGTCTGCGGCGACAGGAACGGCATCGGATAAATCGTCTCGCTGTTCCCGTATTTACGCCGTTCAATCACGTTGACCACCGGCATGACGGAGCTCGTTGCGTTTTGGACATAACTGATCGACTGTGTCGGCGCGATCGCCAGCCGGTAGGCGTTATACAAACCATATTGTTCGACCTTTGCTTTCAGCCGGCGCCATTCTTCCGTCGTCGGAATGTGAATCCCCTTGAACAGCTGCGCCGCCCGCTTGGTTTTCGGCCCGAAGTATTCCTGTTCATATTTTTTAAAATAAGTCCCGTCGGCATAATCGCTCTGCTCGAACCCTTTAAATGTTTCGCCGCGCCGTTTGGCAATCAGCATTGACTTCTCCAGTGAATAGTAATTGACCAGTGAGAAAAAAGTGCGGGCGAAGTCACGTGCTTCGGCCGACTCATAAGCGATTTGGTTTTTTGCCAGATAGCCGTTCAGGTTCATCGCGCCGAGGCCGACCGAATGCAGTTCGCGGTTGGCCAGCCGGACGCCGGGTGCATTGCCGATATGTGTCAGGTCGCTCACCCGCGTCAGCGCTTCGATGCCGGCGTGAACCGAATCGCGGATCTTCCCGCTTTCCATTACATTGACGATGTTGAGCGACCCGAGAATGCAGGAGACATCGCGGCGGATGTCGTCCGGTTTGTCGTAATCGTTGATCGTCGATGTTTCCTGTAACTGAAAGATCTCTGTGCATAGATTGGACATCTTGATGCTGCCGAGCCGGTGCAGCGGATTCTTGCGATTGGCATTATCTTTATAAAAAATGTATGGATAACCGGACTGCATCTGCATCTGCGCAATTCGATTGAGAAATTCACGGGCGTCGGCCGAACGTTTTTTTACCGCCGGATTGCGGACGAGCCGATCGTACATATCGTCCATGTCCATGTCGTCAAGATGACGCCCGTAAGCCTTGTAGACCGTATACGGCGCGAACATGTAAAAGGCTTCGCCTTTCTCGGCCAATTCAAAAAACTTGCCGGGAACAATCAGACCGATTGCCAACGTCGATAAACGAATATCTTCATCGGCATTCTCTTTTTTCGTATCGAGAAATTCCGGTGCGTCCCAATGAAAAATGTTCAGGTAAGCCGCGCCGGCGCCGGGTCGTTGCCCAAGCTGATCGGCATAGGAAAAACCGAGCTGCAGCTGCCGGGCCACCGGCACGACGCCTTTGGCCACACCCTCGACACCCTTGATCATTTCACCGCGCGCGCGCAGTTTTGAGAGATTAATGGCCACGCCGCCGCCGATTTTCGACAGTTGCTGAGCGGTCGTTTCTATGTAGTTAATCGAATTCAGCGAATCATCGGCTTCCAGCAAGAAGCAGGACACCATTTCGCCTCTTCTCGCTTTGCCGGCATTGAGAAAAGTCGGCGTTGCCGGTTGATAACGCTGTTCCATCATCGCCCGCATGAAACGCAGCGCGCAGTCGAAATCACCGCCGGCCAGAAACAGCGAAGCGATCGCCACCCTTTGATCGTAGCTTTCCAAGTAGTGAGATTTATCATTGCTTTTCAACGCATAATCACGATAAAATTTGCTTATTGCCATGAAAGACTGGAACTGGAAATGATAATCCGCCGCTATCCGGTGCAGCGACTCGATTTCCGTCTCGTCATAGTCGGTGAAAACATCGTAGTAATAATGATGATCGACCAGATAGTGGAGCCTGCCGAGAATAGTGTCGAAATGCGGCGTTTTACGGCGGACGTCTTCCATGAACACGCGGATTGCTTCCCGATCTTTTTCCAGCTGGTAAAAGCCGTCCTCTCCGCGCTGCAGCACTTCATTATTCAATTCAGTATAAGACTTCGACTTCGCCAGTTCGCTCGGCACAGGCCTTCACCCTTTCCGTGAAATTTTTTACGTCTATTGCGGAACCGCCTAATTCAAATTTGCAAAGAATCGGGACGTGGTAGGCCGCCGCGACGACATCTGCCGCCCGGGCGAAATTCGGACCCCAGTTGCGGTTGCCGCTTGCGGCGACCGCCCGCAGAAAACGCCCGTTTTTCTGCAAAAACCGTTTCACACCTTCCGGCGCGTCACCGAATCCAATGGTATTTGTAACCAGAATGAACGGTTCAGCGACTTGATCGACGCTATCAATCGGCCGATGCGGGAGCCCCGTTTTCTTCAAGAAACGACGGACGTTGCCGGTCAGACTGGAGTAAAGTATCAACATCAACAAATCCCCCTTGTCAACCCACACGATTGTTCTGCCGCTGGAAAAATAATGAAAACAGCGGCAATGAACACTATATATTGTTCATGCTTTATAATCTACCACAAGATATAGAAATCCACAAGTAACAAAGCTTGCAGCGCCACTTGCCTTTTCCCGATCATCACAGCGCGCGTGCAGAGCGGTTCGGCTGAAAAAGCCATGTTTCGCTTGACCGCCATCGGCAAAAAAAGCGTAAAAAGGCAGCGCCGCTTATTTGCCCCGGCCGCAATGTGGTATGCTAATAACAAAAAAGAGGGATCCCCATGCGGCATGACAATACGGATTGTATGCAGGCAATGAAAGCGGCATCGGTTTATCTCGGTTTCTCCTTCACACGAGCGCAATATTCACAGTGGCACAAGGAGCATCCGGAATACCCGACTGTCGCCCAAATCTCGCGCCGACTGCACGGCTTCAATCAAGCGAAAGTTGCCGCCGGACTGATTCCGAACGCCGCCCGCGGAAGCGGCGGACATTATAATGACCAAGAACTGATCGAAGCCGCCGCCCTTTGTTTCTCGGAAAACGGTCACCGGCTAAATGAGACGATCTACCGCGCCTGGCGCGCCAACCATCCCGACGCGCCGTCGCCGTCGACCATCCGCACGCGCATCGGTTCTTTCGCCATGCTGGCCGATGAACTGCACAACCAAAAAAATCCGGCCTTCAAAAAACAGCTCGCCCGCTTCATCGACGAACAATTGTCGGAAGAGTCGTTTGCCGCCTGGGCCGATGCCCGCCATATTCCGGTTCGCCCTTTTCTGGCCGCTCATTCGTCAAACTACGAGCAGATGCTTCGGCTATGCCTCAGAAATTTTTTAAGCAAGCTGTGAAAGTCCGGCCTCACTCCCACTTTTCTCCGTTTGTCCGCTCTTCGTGCGCACGTATTGGAGTAAACGTCCGCTGATCCTGAATCGCCTTACTTTGCCGCACAGCTTTCTGTTCGGCAAAACGCGCAAAATATTCCTGGGCGTTCACCGCCAGCTTGCCGCGCCGATCCCGTTTGCTGTAAGTGCCGTCACTGCGTAGGACACGCGTTTTAACATTATCGCTCCACATGATGTTAAACGTATCGATAATCTTAGTGCGGATCTTTTCATCATCAATCGGAAACATCAGTTCAACCCGCCGATTCAGATTGCGCGGCATCAGATCCGCACTGGCGAGAAAAACCTTTGTTTCCCCGCCCGAAGCGAATAGATAAATCCGGCTGTGTTCCAGATACCGGCCGACAATCGAATGAACCTCGATATTATCGCTGATGCCCGGTATTCCCGTACGCAGGCAGCAGATTCCGCGGACAAGCAGCTGAATCTTCACACCGGCAGCCGATGCGCGATACAGTGCCTTAATCATTCCGTCGTCGGATAAAGAATTCATTTTAGCGCGGATGAATGCCGGACGCCCGGCTTTTGCATTCACAATCTCCGTATCGATTAAATCGAGCATCGTATTTCTCAGCCAGAGCGGTGCAATCACCAACTTATGGAAATACGGCGGTTCGGAATACCCGGAAAGCATATTAAATACGTTTGAGGCATCGATGCCCATCTGCTCGTTGCTGGTGAGCAGCCCCATGTCCGTATAAACTTTAGCCGTAATGTCGTTATAATTTCCCGTCCCGAAATGCATATAGCGTTTGATGCCCGTTGATTCGCGGCGGACAATCAGCATCATCTTGCAATGAGTCTTCAGGCCAACCAGTCCGAAAATCACGTGGCATCCCGTCTTCTCCAGCTTCTGTGCCCAATTGATATTATTTTCTTCGTCGAAACGAGCCTTCAGCTCAACGAGAACCGTGACTTGTTTGCCGTTTTCCGCCGCCCGTTCCAGGCAGCGGATGATCGGTGAATTTCCCGACACCCGATACAGCGTCATTTTGATCGCCAGCACTTGGCGGTCTTCCGAGGCCTGACGGACAAGTTCAATCACCGGATCGAATGAATCATACGGATGATGAAGAAAAATATCCCGCTTGCGCATCTCATCGAAAATCGAATGCTCGAACAAACAGTCATCGACATACGGCCGATGCGGCGCAAAACTCAACTTCTGCAGTTCGTCGACCTGATCGACTACTTTCGACAAAAACGTTAAATCAATCGGCCCCCGGACACGAAAAATATCTTTTTCCCCGACACCGAGACTTTTCTTCAGCCGAGCAATGAGTTTATCGCTGATCCCCGATTCGACATCGAGATGAATCACGCTGCCGCGTTCGCGCAGGCGAAGCTGTTTTTCGATCTCTTTCAGCAAGTCTTCCGCGTCTTCCTCATCCAGTTCCAGATCCATATCGCGAATGACGCGATAGCAGGCCGCTTCATCGATTTCATAACCGACAAATAATTTTTTTAGTTGCCGGCGAATGATGCTCTCCAGAAGGACGAATACGGATTGCCCTTTTTCAGACGGTACACGAATGACACGCGGCAAAACGTTCGGAACTTGTACCGTTACGAATTCTTCTTCTTTTTCGCCGGTTTTATGGATAAAAGCGGCGATATTGATGCTTTTATTAAGAATAAGCGGAAATGGGCGCGAAGAGTCAACGGCCATCGGCGTCAGGACCGGATACACTTCCCGGCGAAAATAATGATCGACAAAATCCAGTTGTTTGTCGGAAAGCTCCGCTAACTCAAGCACGCGGACGTGCTGTTCGGCCAGCAGTTTTTTCAGCATCCGATTATAGGTACGATACTGACGGGCGATCATTTCATGTGTCGCTTTGCTGATTTTTTCCAGTTGCTGATCCGGTCTCAGGCCGGACGGATCCGGTTTTTCATAGCCGACTTTCACCATATCGTTCAGCGAAGCAACGCGTACCATGAAGAATTCATCGAGATTGCTTGCGGTAATCGAAAGGAACTTCACCCGCTCCAGCAGGGGGTTCTCCTTGTCCCGCGCCTCTTCAAGCACCCGCTCGTTAAAAAGTAGCCAACTCAGTTCGCGATTAGTGAAATATTCCGTTTTTGAAAAATCGTCCATATTGACTCACCTTATCCTCGTAATATTGGCTTCAGCCCGAAAACTTCCTCAAAAAAAGCGGATTTTTCTCCGAATGTCAGTTTCTCCAGCGACAGATCGTCGTCGGTTTTTGCCGTAATGATCACCTGATCGTGACGCAGCGATACGGTGATTTTTTTGACTTTCTGCTGCCGGCTGTCGTCCAGTGCATCGGCAAGGCGAAGAATAGCCGTCAGTTTGGCGACGATCAGGCGGCTTTTTTCTGTTAGCCGGCAGAACGGTTCGGCCTGCTTTTCCGGCGTCTCAGCGCTGTGATAGCGGGCGATGTTGGCGACAATTTCCCGCTCGTCGTCGGAAATGCCGAGGACCTCCGATGACTGAATGATATAGTATGAGTGCACATAATGCGCGTTCATGTCGATATAACTGCCCGAGTCCTCTAAAATCGCCGCCAGCCGCAGCAGCAACCGGCTTCGTTTCTCAAGTCCGTGCAACGGCTTCAGCCGGTCGAATAGATGCATGGCAAACGCTTCGACGATGCGGATATGTTCGGCATCGCAATGATAACGTGCAGCAATGTTGCGGGCGGAAATGATCGTATCTTCCAAATAGGAACGATCGGTTTTTAACTTATGGTGCAGCCGCTCGTCGTGAATCAACAAACCGTCGGCCAGATCTGCTTCCGAAAAAATGATCCGTTCGGCCTTCGTCTTATTTAACATGATTTTCAGAATCATTGCCGACGGTAGCAGTTGGCTGGCCGAATCATACGGTACATGATACTGCTTGGCCAATACCTGAACCGGCATGTCCAACACCCGGCGATACAGCCGGTCGAAGTAATCGCGGTCGATCGTATTGCTGCTCGTTTTCATGAATGCTCGTTGGAATGCCAGCAAATCCGTTCCGACCAATACGATTTGTTTATAGTCGACGTCCTGCGGTGAAAATTGGTCGTAGCCGCCGATCTTGCTCAGGATATAATCTTCCATGATGTCGACATAATTTCCCGAATGATTTTCAAGATCGCCCAGCATCTCGCGGATACGAAGCGGACCGAGCTTGATGTTGCGCGAAAATATAAAGTGGCCTCGATCGTAGGCCGTCAGCTGCATGCTGCCCGAGCCGATATCGATCAACATCGTTCCCGTTCGAATCAGTCGGCCGAAGTCGCGTGTTTTATAGAATACGGCGTGATTGTGCAGATAACGTTCTTCCGCATTCGTCAGCCATTCGAGATTCAATCCAGTCTTTATGCGGATCTGTTCTTTGACATAATCCGCATTCAGTGCTTCCTGCACGGAACTGGCGGCGGCAAACCGGTACTCGCCAGCGCCGTAGTCGCGCATAATCTGAACGAAGCCCTCCAGTGCCCGGCAGGCTTGATCGACCGTGGCAAAATCAATGATCCCGTCATTATAGATATCGGCGCCGATCGTTACGTCGGCGCTGGCACTTTCAATTACTTTCATCGTCGTCATATCGGCAATTTTTAATACAATAACCTGCAAACCAATCGTTATCGACGCAAAAAGTCGATGCTTCCCCAACGTCCTCACTCCATCCTGTCCGACCGCCGCTGCTTGTTTATGATTATGATCACATCCATAGCTTTATTATAAATGAAAAACGGATAGGCTGAGGAACCTATCCGCCACTTTATAAAAAATTTACACAATCTTGCCCCGTCAATCTTCAATCGACCGCTTCAGTTCCTTAGTAAGGAAAGTTGGTGATCCAGATACAAATCGACCGCGGCGGCCGCCTTCCGCCCTTCTTCAATCGCCCAGACAATCAACGTGGCGCCGCGACGAGCATCTCCGGCAGCAAAAACGCCGTCGACATCTGTTTGGTAGCTCGCTCCCTTTGTTCGGACGACTCGCCCGGAAGAATCCTTTTGCACACCGAAATCAGCGAAGACGCGGTCTTCCGCGCCGCGGAAACCGATGGCAATCAGCACGAGATCCGCTTGCCATTCTTTCAATTGTTCCGTTTCCGCTTTAAATGAGCCGGTCAGAAGCGTGCGGACATGCCCGCGCGCATCGCCCTTGAAAGCTTTGGTTTCCACATAATAAGCACGCGGATCTTTGCCGAAGTGTTCTTTGGCCTCTTCATATGCGTAGTCGAGCGAGAAAACATTCGGATGTTCGGGCCACGGGTTGCCTGGCGAACGATGATCCGGCAATCGGCCGTGTTTGCCGAATTGGACGACGCTCTTGCAACCTTGACGGATCGCCGTAGCCACGCAGTCCTCGCCGGTATCGCCGCCGCCGATGACGATCACGTGCTTTCCCTTCGCATTCAGATCTTCCTTGAGCGCCTCTCCGTATAACAAATAACGGTTATTGGCGACCAGATAATCCATGGCCGGCGAAATGCCGGCCAGACGACGGCCTTCGATCGAGACATCGCGGGGTTTACCGGCACCGGTGCAGAGCACGACGGCATCGTATGCGGTTCGCAATTCCTGCTCGGTCACATCGCGGCCGACATCGACATTCGTACGGAAAACGATACCCTCCGCTTTCAGCAGACGGATACGCCGATCGACGACGTCTTTCTCGATTTTCATACTCGGTATACCGTACATCAGCAGGCCGCCCGGCCGATCCGAGCGCTCGAAAATCGTGACCTCATGGCCGATCTTGTTCAACTGATCCGCGCAAGCCAGCCCGGAAGGACCGGATCCGATAATCGCGATCCGTTTCCCCGTCCGGCGAAGCGGCGGTTTAGCAACAACCCAGCCTTCTTTAAACGCTCGCTCAATGATTGCGCGCTCGATGGCCTTAATCGATACCGGTTCTGAAACAAATCCGGCCGTGCACGAGCCTTCGCATGGTGCGGGGCAAGCCCTCGCTGTAAATTCGGGGAAGTTATTGGTTTTCGTCAATCGCTCGTAAGCTTCTCGCCACAATCCCCGATAGACGAGGTCATTCCATTCGGGAATCAGATTATGAATCGGGCAGCCCGTCGTTCCACGGTGGATCATCGTGCCGATCTGACAGTACGGCGTACCGCAATCCATGCAGCGCGCCGCCTGGCTTCGGACTTCCCGATCGCTCATCGTCTCACGGTATTCCTGCCAATCTCCGATGCGTTTCAACGGGCTGCGTTCCCGTGGATTCTTCTTGTCTATATTCATGAAACCCATTAATTGTCCCATTGTTTTCGCCTCATCCTCTCAGAAATCGTTCAAACCGGCTGATAATCCGACGTTGTCGCGACAAGTTTGCCTTCTTTTTTCAAATAGAATGCCTTCTCCTCGGCTCGGCTTTGACTGAGTCCGTCGGCTTCGAAGGCTGCGATCTGAGCACGCATCGCCTCGTAATCGCGCGGTACGACTTTGATCATGTGCATCGCGGCTTCCGCCCAGTTATCCAGCACCTGTCTCGCTTTCGGACTGCCCGTATAAGTCAGATGGCGGCGAATCAAACGATAGACCGCTTCACGTTCTTTTTTATCGGTTAGCAATTCGATATTCACCAATTCCCGATTGATGTGGGCAAGCACGTGCTTCGGTTCCCCATCCGGTAAAATATAAGCCGTTCCCCCGGACATCCCGGCAGCGAAGTTGCGCCCGATCGGTCCGAGTACGACGACTCTGCCGCCGGTCATATATTCACAGCCGTTCTCGCCGACACCTTCGACAACAGCGGACGCGCCGCTGTTGCGCACGCAGAATCGCCCGCCTGCAGTTCCGCGGATATAAGCCTCGCCCTCGGTCGCTCCGAAAAACGCCACATTGCCGATCATTGCCTGAGAATCGGTATTGACGCCCTCAACCCGTTCCGATTGAATGATGACTTTTCCTCCGGACAGGCCTTTGCCGACGTAGTCATTTGCGTCGCCGGTTAACGACATGGTGACACCCTTCGGGATAAACGAGGCAAAGCTTTGACCGGCGCTTCCGGTGAAGGACAGGTAAATGGTATCCTCAGGAAGCCCGCGCCCCGATGTCGATTTAGAAATAACATAACCGAGCGTGGTGCCCACCGTCCGGTCGGCATTTCTGATTTTATATGACAAATGAATCGGCCGTTTGTTTTCGATTGTCGGCAGACATTGGGAGATCAGACGGCGTTCGTCAAAGCGTTTCTCCATATGGTGATCCTGCGCACGAGCAAAATGGCGCTTTGAAACGTCGCTTTCCGCCTGATAAAGCAGGTCGGAAAGATCGAGATATTTTGCCTTCCAATGACTGTGTACTTCTTTCTTGATGCGCAGGAGATGGGCCTGCCCGATGACTTCTTCCAGCGACCGATAACCGAGATGAGCCAGATGCTCACGAACATCCTGAGCGATAAATGTCATAAAATGCACAATATAATCCGGGCTGCCGTGGAAATTCTTGCGCAGCTTCGGATTCTGCGTAGCAATGCCGACCGGGCAGGAGTCGAGATGACATGCGCGCATCATCAGGCAGCCCAGTACAACAAGCGGGACGGTCGCAAAGCCAAATTCTTCCGCACCCAGGCAGGCGGCGATGACGACGTCCCGTCCGGTCATCAGCTTACCGTCCGTCTCCAGCCGGACACGGTCGCGTAAGCCATTTTTCATCAACGTTTGATGTGCTTCGGCCAGACCAAGTTCCCACGGCAAACCGGCATGCTTAATACTCGCCTTGGATGCGGCGCCCGTGCCGCCGTCGTGTCCGCTGATTAAAATAACGTCGGCTTTTCCTTTCGCGACGCCGGCGGCAATCGTTCCGACACCGCCTTTTGCCACGAGTTTGACGCTGATTCGTGCTTTCGGATTACTCGATTTTAAGTCATAAATCAGTTGCGCCAAATCCTCGATCGAATAAATATCGTGATGCGGCGGCGGCGAAATCAGTGCAACACCGGGCGTAGCGCCCCGCGTATGAGCGATCCACGGGTACACCTTTCCTGCCGGCAGCATGCCGCCTTCGCCGGGTTTTGCCCCTTGGGCCATTTTTATCTGAATTTCCGCCGCTTCGGACAAATAATAACTTGTGACGCCGAAACGCGCCGAAGCGACCTGTTTAATCGCACTGCGCCGCCAGTCGCCGTTTGCGTCGCGGGCATACCGCCGCGCATCTTCGCCGCCTTCGCCGCTGTTACTCTTTCCGCCGATTCGATTCATGGCAATAGCCAGCGCCTCGTGGGCTTCCTGACTGATTGATCCGTATGACATCGCACCGGTTTTAAATCGTTTGAAAATCGATTCGACCGGCTCGACTTCGTCGATCGGGATCGGCTTGCGATCCGGTGCAAACGTCAGTAAACTGCGGATGGTCGAAAACGGCGCGGCATCGACCATCTCCGCGTAATCCCGGTATCGTTCGTAATCGTTTCTCCAGGCGGCCTGCTGCAGCGTATGAATAATCAGCGGCGCGATTTTATGTTGCTCTCCGCCCCGGCGCCATTGCAGGGTACTGCCCGCGTCGAGCGTTTTCAGCGTGCCGCGGCGAAGCTCCCGCGTCGCCTTGCGATGACGGCGAATCGACTCTTCGGCAATTTCGTCCAGTCCGATGCCGCCGATTTGCGAAACCGTTCCCGCAAAATAGTTATCGATCAAGCGATTGGAGAGGCCGAGCGCTTCAAAAGTTTCGGCGCCGCGATAGCTCTGAATCGAAGAAATGCCGACTTTGGACATAATTTTTACTAGCCCGCCGACTAGCGCCTCAATATAATTTCGCTCCGCCTCTGCTTCCGACAGCTTCAGATAGCCTTTTTCCGACAATTCGGCGACCGTCTCCAGCGCCAGATACGGATGGATGGCATCCGCCCCGTAACCCAGCAACATCGCCACCTGATGACTGTCTCGCGGTTCGCCCGAATCGACAATCAGACTGACCCGTGTCCGCGTTCCCTGGTCGATCAGATGATGATGCACCGCACTGACCATAAGCAGCGAAGGAATCGGGATCTTCGCCTCATCCGTCGCCCGATCCGAAAGCACAATGAGCTGCATGCCGGCCTGTACGAGCCGATCCGTTTGGCCGATCAGTTGATTCAGAGCATCTTCAAGCGCACCGTCTCCTTGCCCGGCCGGGAATACGGTGGAGACGACCGCTGTTTTCAATCCGGCCCGCTGGATGCCGGCAAATGTTTTCCGATCAAGAATCGGCTGATCGAGACGGATTTGCTGCGGTGTATGCTCGGTCGGATGAAGGAGATCGACCTGCGGACCCAGCCAAGTTATTTTCGACATGACCCACGCCTCGCGAATCGCATCAATCGGCGGATTCGTCACCTGCGAAAACCATTGTTTGAAATAATCGAAAAGCAGCTGCGATTTATTTGAAAGTACGGCAAGCGGCGTATCGTTGCCCATCGATCCGGTCGGTTCTTTCCCTTTTTCCGCCATCGGCTGGATAATTTTCGTCAAATCCTCATACGTATAGCCGTTCACCTGCTGGCGATACAGACGGACAGGATCCGCTATCCGCGGCGGCGTTAACGATTCCCGATTCGGAAGAACCACCGTTTTTTTCAGCAAGCCGTGATAATCTTCTGCTGCGCAGATTGTTTTTTTCAGCTCGTCGCTTGGCACAATCCGCCCTTTCTCCGTATCGATCAACAGCAGTTGTCCCGGTTTTAAATGACAACGCTCGCGAATATTCGCCGGGTTCAAATCTGTCACACCGACTTCGGAAGCAAAAACTACTTTATCGTCATTCGTAATATAGTAACGCGCAGGGCGCAGCCCGTTGCGGTCGAGAATCGCACCGATCTGTTTGCCGTTGCAGAAACCGAGCGCCATCGGACCATCCCACGGTTCCATCATTCGACTGTGAAATTCATAAAATTCACGAAGTTCATTCGGCAGTTCGGACTGATGTTCCCAAGGTTCGGGAACCATCATCATCACCGCACGCGGTAACGAAAAGCCGTGAAATGTCAGAAATTCGAGCACATTATCGAAAATAGCCGAGTCACTGCCGTCAGGATCGATAATCTGCGGCAGGCGGCCGCCGAGCAACCGTTTTACCTTGGCATTGAACCAGCTCATGTTGCCGCGAATCGTATTGATTTCACCGTTGTGCACAATCATGCGATTCGGATGCGCCCGCCGCCAGCTTGGAAACGTATTCGTACTGTAGCGTGAATGCACGAGTGCAACGGCCGACGTAAAGCGGTCATCCTGAAGATCGATATAAAAAGCCGCTACTTCCCTTGCCCGAAGCATCCCCTTGTACACAAGCGTCTGGCTCGACAGGCTGGCAACGTAAATCTCGCCCTTTAGTTTGGCTTCGATTGCCTTTCGAAGCAAATAAAGCTCAATATCCAGTTTCCGTCCGCCTTCGTGCGCATCTGTCCCAATAAACATCTGATACATAAAAGGAGCCTTGCTGCGCGCAAGCGGCGTAATTTCATTTTCGTCGACCGGTACACTGCGTTCGCCGTATAATCTGAGATTACGTGCCGCAATGCACGCCTTAATTTTGCCAATTGCCACCAGTCGGCTGGAACGATCCTGTGGCAGGAAAAACATTCCGACGCCGTAACGGCCCGCTTCAGGCAGTTCAAAATCGCAAACGGCGCGGAAAAAACGGTCCGGCACTTGAACGAGGATCCCGGCGCCGTCTCCCGTCTTCCCATCCGCCGCTTTCCCCGCGCGATGGTCCAATCGGTTCAGCATTTCCAGCGCCGTACGGATGACTTCATTGGACGATCTTCCCTTTATATCGGCATATAAACCTATCCCGCAGGAATCATGTTCAAACTCCGGACGGTACAGGCCTCGCGAGCACTCATTATTTGCACGACCTTCTGTTTTCATCACTCTCATCCTTCCTTCTGTGCAATCGTTCATCATCGCTCTAAATTTGTCTGTCCATCTTTTCTGAAAACTCAGGCTTTTATCTATGCTATTAATTCCGAAAAGTATGGTAATTTTATTGTATACTTTAATCATTCATCTTTACAATATATAATTAAGAATAAATCAATCTAATTTTGATATATATTGCTGATGGGAGGAAAAAAGAATGGAATTGCGTCAGATTGAATACTTCATTGAAGCCGCCAAGCGCGAACACATCACGAAAGCCGCCGCTGCGCTGCACGTCGCGCAATCGGCCGTCAGCCGGCAAATCGCCATGCTTGAAGATGAACTGGGCGTTTCGCTTTTTACGAGACAAGGACGTAACATCCAGCTGACACCGGCAGGTAAGCTTTTTCTTGAACATGCCGAACGTGGATTGGCGGAATTTGAAAAAGCCGAATTGAAAATAAAAGAACGATTGAATCCCGAAAGCGGTCTGATCCGGCTCGGGCTCTCAACCGGTTTGCCGATCCACACGTTGCCGATTCTGCTAGAAAATTTTCACCGCATGCATCCCGGAATCGGCTTTCGACTGCACCAGGGAACCGTTCCATATCTGATTCGATTGATCGATAAAGGACAGATCAATCTAGCTTTCGCTTCGCCGGTCCCTTTGCGGCACAATGCGGTCACCGGCAATATTCTCTATTCCGAACGTATGCTCCTGCTGCTGCCAAAGCGGCACCGTTATGCGGGCGGCGGTCCGGTCCCGCTCGGCAAACTGAAAAATGAACGGTTCATCACCTTTTGCGGTAAATTTTCACTCCAGGAATTGTTCCGCGACGCTTGCAGACAAGCGGGATTCGATCCGATTATCGTCTTTGAAGGTGAGGATATGGCCACGATGAACGACCTGGTCGCCGCCGGATTCGGCATCGCGCTCATGCCGGAAAACGCAGTCGCCGATCATTTACCGTCCGAGGTAACCACAGCGGTATTGACCGCTCCGGAAGTCTCGCGATCGGTCGGCATCATCAGACCGAAACGGCGGGAACTGGCCCCCTCAGAGTTGCTTTTTTTTAGATATATCGATCAATTCTACGATCGGTTATATCAGTTCGGGAAATAAAGAAAACCTGGCTCAGCTACTCTCCCGGCACCAGCTGCGCCTTAGCTGCTGGCAATATACGATCTTGCTATAAATCTTTTATCTTTTTACAGTATAAAAAAACCTGTGCGAAAATAACCGCGCAGGCAGTAAATAGGTCCGATAGGGCGCCGAATCAGCGTTCTAAATTGCCGGATGTTTGCTCCTCCTGCTCGATCAGCGCGTCGTGGCGTCGCCGCGACTCCTCGCCGACCTGTTCGTCGGCGTGATAGGACGTCCGGGCAAGCGGTCCCGAAATGCAGTAGCGAAATCCCTTGGCCAATGCGATTCTTCTCAGTTCCGCAAATTCTTTCGGCGTATAGTAACGAACCACATTCAGGTGTTTGCGCGTCGGTTGCAGATACTGACCGATCACCATAATATCGACGTGATTGGCAAGCAGATCGTCCATCGTTTGCAGGATTTCTTCCTTCGTTTCACCCAAACCGACCATGATACTGGACTTCGTTGGCGTGTTCGGACTCAGCTGCTTAACGCGCCTGAGTACGTAAAGCGAGCGGTCGTACGTGGCAATTGACCGGACATGTTTGGTCAGCCGACGCACGGTTTCGACATTATGATCGAAAATATCCGGTTGGGCATCCATCAGCGTTTTAATGCTTGCGTCAACGCCTTTCATATCGGAAGGAAGCACTTCAATGGTGCAAGACGGCACTTTGCGGCGAATCGCCCGAACGGTTTCGGCAAAAACAGAAGCGCCGCCGTCATTCAGATCGTCGCGCGCAACCGCTGTGACGACGACATGGCGCAGCTGCATCCGTTTAACCGAATCCGCCACGCGTTCCGGTTCACGCAGATCCAGTTCCGTCGGCCGGCCGGTCCGGATCGCACAGAAGCGACAGCCGCGCGTACAGATGGCTCCGAGAATCATAAACGTCGCCGTTCGCCGCGCCGCCCAGCACTCATGGATATTCGGGCACCTCGCTTCCTCACAGACTGTGTGCAAATGTTCCTCACGCAGCAAATGTTTGATATCGCGATAATTTTCGTTCGTATTCAGCCTAATCTTCAGCCAGTCCGGTTTTTTTACGTACGTATATTTCATTTCGGTTCCCCCTTCTTTCCGTCAGGATCAACGTGAAAAGTTCCAGCTTTCGGCCGCATATTTGCTTTCAGCCAGACGCTGCGCCGCAGTTAATTCATCCTTGTCGATTCCCGTCCGGTAAAGTGTCACTCCCAATCCTTCTTCAAATCCGTGAAAGAAAGCGCTTTTTACTTCTTCCATACTAAATTGCCGCTCCGACAGATCGTTCAGGGCAACCGCTTTTCCGCCGAACGCCCGCTGCATTCGTTTCCGCACTCGATCATTCGGATACTGGAAACAAGCGAATAATTTATTGTCGTCAACGGACAGCGGAATTGAACCGTGTTGAAGAATCACGCCTTTGCGACGGGTCTGCGCGCTGCCGGCGGCTTTACGTCCGCCGACAACCAGTTCATACCACGAAGCCTCTTCAAAACAAACCGGTGAATGATCTTCCCGGCGACGGCGCACAGGCACCGCCAGTTCCGCCGGCAGATGCAGGCGGCGGAATCCGGCGAGCAGGCCTTGCGACAAGACCCGGTATGCACCGACCACCGTCTGCGGTATACCCGGATAATCTTCGGGCATAATCACGCTGTAGGTCAGTTCGTGGTCATGCAGCACCGCCAACCCGCCGGTCAGACGGCGGACAATCCCGACACCGAATCGCCGAGCCCCCTCCCGGTCAATCCTTCCCTTCGTTTTCTGAAAGTAGCCGAGAGATAAACCGGGAGGATTCCACTCGTAAAAACGCAGCACGGGCGTCTTGTCTCCCAAAGCGCATCGATTAAGCAGCACTTCGTCCAGTGCCATATTGAAGGACGGCGTCCCGGCTCCCGAATCGATAAAATACCACTTTTCTTTCGCCAACGGGCCAACCCGCCTTTCTGATTGATCATTGTTCCCGCCCGTCTTTTTTGTCCCGGTAAAACGGGCACGTGACACGTTGTCGCCGGAAAAGCGAATCGCTGTTTCTTCCGGCAATTTCATTCATTTCAATGCCGACGGTAATATGCTAAACTGATGTGATGGGCTTTTAATAGTGAACGTGTTGATACGCTCCGGCTGCAAGCCGTCGTTTTCCCCCGATCACGGACGCCGGATCGTCCGACCGGAAGGAAAGCCAACCGGAACGGAGTTTTTGTCTTTAAGGAGATTATCGCACATGGACCGTTATTTGCAAATTACTTTTATTCCGCACATGGAAAATGATTGGAACTTCTTCATCTGGCTGACGGATGAAAATGGCGATGCGCTTGCTCTTTCCGATGCGAAAAACGTACCATGGTTAGCGAAATCGTCGTCTTACCGCACTTCGCTTTCATCCGCCCTTTTTGCCGGCGAAACAAAAGATTATCCGGTATCCGGGGCAATTGTCACGATGGAGAGCGGCTACCGGATGATCAAGGACGGCCTATTTGCAGCCGCGGGGGAAGGTATATTCCCGGGCCGAACGATCCAATGGTTCTCCCACATCGCCAAAACGATTGAATGTCTGCTGGCAGGCGGTCACTTTTACCCGTATCTTTACCATATTGAAACGGCGCCGGGCAAATTGGGTTTCTATTCTCACTGGATGCCGGACGCTCATCTGCTGACCCGATCGGGTTTATTCGCCGAATGGTTAACAACATTGCCGCGGCTCTCTTTCGATATTGCCGACATCCAGGATGAAAACACGTGGCAATGGCTTCATCTGTTGATTATTTATTGGACCGACGCGCTCGTGCGCGGCACGAACGGAATCCCATCTTCCGCCGGTCAGGAAAACGTAAACGGATGGCCGTTTCACCATTCGCAAACGCCGTGGGCCATGACAGCCAGGGCCGACGAAAAGAAAAAAGCAATGCAAATCGAGCGGGAGACGGCAGAATGGACCGCTCCCGTCGCCCACCGGCAAAAAAACTGGTGCGATGCTTTGCGCACGTTCAGGCAGGAGCAAGCCGGCCGCCGCTTTTTACCCAGTCGGTTACAAATCCGGCTGGCCCCCGGCGACGAATCGCAGCCGTTTTCTCCGGATACGGCCTGGACTTACCGGACAACGGTCGCCGGGACTCGCAACGGCATTCAGCTGGTCTGGCCGGTGGAAAAATTAACGGATCATTCGCCACTCGGACACAATGGATGGTTGGATAATCTGCTGGCCCGCCTCAAAGGAGGCGTCCCGCAGCGTTTGCTTGAGATGGTCGGAACACGTTTCAATGGGTTGCTCGGTCCCGAGGCGCTCGACGAATTATTCCATTATCGCCGGCTGCTCGAAGAAAATCACGTCCGGTTGCTACTGCCCGACGACCTGGCCGTCGGAGAAAGCGACGAAGACGTGACAGTGGATCTGGACATCGCTTCTGCCCCCGGGCAGACCGCTTCGCCGTTCAGTCTCGACTCGCTGATCCGTTACAATTGGCAGATTGCCATCGGCGATCTCCGGCTCGGTGCCGATGAATTCGCCCGGCTTGTCCGCCGAAATCAGACGTTTATCCGGCAGAAAGGCCGCTGGTATCACTTGCCCATCGAACGGATGAAACAGACGTACGCGCAAATGAATCGGATGATCGAGCAACTCGGACGGCATCCCGACGTTGCCGGTGCATTGCGTCTCAACGCCTTGCAACACGATAAAATAAGAACGCCGGTACGCATTCACACGGATCAAGCACTAAGTGATTATCTGCGCCGGCTGCTTCATAAACCGGTGCAGGTCATTCCGGTGCCGCAGCAATTCAAGGGGATACTTCGTCCTTATCAGCAGAAAGGACTGACCTGGCTAGTTAACTTGCGTAACCGCCGTGTCGGCGGCTGTCTGGCCGACGATATGGGGCTTGGAAAGACCGTACAGGCCATTGCCTACCTCGACTATTGCCGATCGCTGCCTGCGGAAGATCCGCCCGCCGGTTTACTGCCGGGGCCGGCACTGATTATCTGTCCGACTTCGCTGGTCGCCAACTGGAAGAACGAATGCCGCGCCTTCTCTCCCGCCCTCGACCTCTACATTCATCACGGGGCGCAAAGATCGATCGGAAGGGTACTGGAAGAACGGCTTGCCCATACGGATGTCATGATTACGAGCTACGCGATTTTCACAAAAGAAATCGCATCGCTGAGCCATTTTTATTGGCAGAGCGTGATTCTCGACGAGGCACAGGCGATTAAAAACCCGCATGCCCAGAAAACCCGCGCCTTGCATCGCATTCGTTGCGGCCATCGACTGGCGTTGACCGGTACGCCGATCGAAAACCGGCTGGAAGAGCTCTGGTCGATCATGGATTTTCTCAATCCCGGCTATCTCGGCAACCTGGAACGTTTTCGCAAGCAGTTTATCCGTCCCGTCGAAAAGAAGAGCAATACCTTGCGAACGCAGCAACTCACCCGGATCATTCAACCGTTCATCCTCCGGCGTGAGAAGACCGATAAGCGGATCATCCGCGACCTACCGGAAAAATATGAAGAAAAGCAGCTGTGCCATTTGAGTAAGGAACAAGCTTCGCTCTACCAGAGCGTTGTCGATCGGCTGGCCGGCGAAGTCGCCGGGAAAGCCGGTATTCACCGGAGAGGGCTGATTCTGGCCGCGCTGACCCGCCTGAAGCAAGTCTGCGATCATCCGGCGTTGATTACCGGCGGATCAAAAGCGGCGACGGAATCCGGAAAACTGGAATCCTTTTTTCAACTGCTGGACCCGCTCTTCCGCCGCGATGAAAAGGTGTTGGTGTTCACGCAATACGTCGAAATGGGAAAAATCCTGCTGGCGGAAACCAAACAGCGCTACCCGGACGCCGAAGCCCTATTTCTAAGCGGCAGTCTGAGCACGCGACGGCGTGAACAGCTGATTCTCCGCTTTCAATCCAGCGTTCGGCGAAAAACACTGTTCGTCCTTTCGCTGAAAACAGGTGGCGTCGGGATTAATCTGACCGAAGCCGGCTATGTATTCCACTACGATCGTTGGTGGAATCCCGCTGTCGAGGAACAAGCGACAGATCGAGCATACCGGATCGGACAAAACCGCGACGTCCGCGTTTACAAGCTGATCTGCAAAGGGACACTTGAAGAACGAATTGATTGGCTGATCGACCGGAAAAAAGATTTGCAGCAAAGAGTACTCGGTGGCGGCGATACTTGGCTGACCGAACTGAGCAACGATGAAATTTTCGACCTGATTAAGCTTCGTGAGGGAGTGGTTTGAAATGACGCAGCCGATTGTTCTACATGACCCGACACTCAGAGATCGATTGAACGAACTCACTCGAAAAATCGGCCAGCAACGAATGATCACTGCCCGGATGCTCATTGAAAATCGACGTATTTGGGATTACCACGCCGATGCTCATTCTGTTCGAGCTATGGTGGAAGCAGCAACCGGAACATTTTACCAGGTCACGATTCGCTGGCATGGACCCTCTCGCGGCTGCATACCTTCCCTGTCGGCGGATATGCCGGTTGTCCAGTGCGATTGCGACAGCAACGCCTTCTGCTGCGCTCACGCTGCCGCCGTTATATTGTACCGGCTGCTGGAGCTTGATCGGCAGGCGGCGTCCCGCTCGATTGCCGCCGTCGCCGCCGATGAACGTGACGAAGCGGATTTCCACAAGTTGTTTGCGGCATTCAGTCGTCTAAGCCATGCGGAAAAACCGGCTTTTCTGCATTTTGACTGTGGGAAGCTGCACAGCCGCTCCGATTTTTCGACGGAAAATCAACGCATTGCCGAAGCGGTCATGCGCCAATTTCGCGCAGGGGCATAGTCGGCTCCGCGCACCGGCAAGCGGAGCAACATAGCTTTTGACGAAAAGCCGTCTTTTGGCACGGAAAAATAACCGCGATCCGAATGCAAGCATCCTTGTTGTCGCCGCGCGTTCGGGTTATAATGTCAAATACATGTAGAGTTGCGAATTTTCTGCGCAGGCACGGAATGGGAGAGAGCCGAGCACAACGTTCTTTTCATTAAAAAGCTTGCGCATTTTCGCTGAAGACTGGGTGAAACGGGAGTGATGGGATTGGCGAAAATATCCGTTGGCTTGCTCGGCTTGGGGACGGTCGGGACCGGAGTCGTTCGACTTTTAACCAAAGAAAGAGAACGGTTTGCAGAAAAGACCGGATACACGATCGAATTGAAAAAAATACTCGTACGCAATAAAAACCGCCCGAGAAAAGTCCTGATCGATAATCGGAAACTGACGACCCGCGCATCGGACATATTGGACGACCCGGAAATCGATGTGGTTATCGAACTGATCGGCGGTATCGATCAGGCTTACGAGTACATTCTGCGGGCACTTCATCATCATAAACAAGTTGTCACCGCCAACAAAGACCTGATGGCCGCTTGCGGAGAAGAATTACTGATTGAAGCAAAGAAAAATCAATCCGATCTCTACTACGAGGCCAGTGTTGCCGGCGGCATCCCGATTCTTCGCGTACTGACCGACAGCCTCGGGGCGGACCGGATTCAGAAAATGATCGGTATCGTTAACGGGACGACCAACTACATATTGAGTAAAATGAGCAACGAAGGGCTTTCCTATGAAAAAGCGCTGGCGTCCGCACAGGCACTCGGATTTGCCGAAGCCGATCCGACCTCGGACGTCGAAGGACTGGATGCGGCAAGAAAGATGGTCATTCTGAGCCAGCTAGCCTATTCGATTCCGGTGCGACTGGAAGATGTTAAAATTACCGGCATCACCGACGTCACGCGGGAAGACATCATCTACGCGCATAAGCTGGGCTATACGATCAAATTAGTCGGCATCTCCGAACTCAATAGCGGCGACATCGATGTCCGTGTGGAACCGACATTACTGCCGGACAGCCATCCGCTCGCCTCAGTCGAAAACGAAAATAACGCCATCTACGTCTACAGCAAAGCACTTGGCGAAACGATGTATTACGGACCGGGGGCCGGCGAGGGGCCGACGGCGGTTTCCGTGCTGTCCGATCTGCTTTCTATCGTCCGCAATATGAAGCTCGGCGTAACCGGTCATCATATCTTTCTACCGAAACGAGAAATGCATTCGCGACGCGATAATCTGGTTGATAGCCGTTTTTTTATCCGCTTGAACATCATTGACCGACCGGGGGCTTTTTCCAGCCTGACCGATCTGTTTAAGGAAAAGGGCGTCAGTCTGGCTAAGTTGTATCAGGAACCGATTCCCGGCCGGGATGTCGCTGAAGTATCGATTGTTACCCACGTCACGAACAAAGTGCTTTTTGAACAGTTATTTGCAGATATGAAAAAATTAGACGTCGTTTTGAACGGCAAATATTTTCGAGTGGAAAGGGGTTAACAATGATGGCATGGAAAGGACTCATGGAAAAATATCAAGCTGTGTTGCCGGTAACGGATCAAACACCTCGTCTAACACTTTTGGAAGGCAATACACCGCTAATTCCGCTGGATAAGTTGTCGGAACGGCTGGAATGTGATATTCGCGTCAAATTCGAAGGGCTGAATCCAACCGGCAGTTTTAAAGACCGCGGCATGTTTCTGGCCGTTGCCAAAGCCAAAGAAAGCGGCAGTAAGGGCGTGATCTGCGCCTCGACCGGCAATACGTCCGCCTCGGCGGCCGCTTACGCCGCCCGTGCCGGTATGGACTGCATCATCGTTATCCCAAAAGGAAAAATTGCCCTCGGCAAATTGGCGCAATCGGTGATGTACGGCGCGCGCATCTTCGAGGTCAACGGGAACTTCGATCAAGCACTGGATATCGTGCGTTATACCGGCGCTCATTCGGACTATACGATTGTCAACTCAATCAATCCTTACCGGCTGCAGGGCCAAAAGACCGGCGCCTATGAGATCGTCGAACAGCTCGGGACGACGCCGGATGTGCTGTGCATTCCGGTCGGCAACGCCGGCAATATTTCCGCCTACTGGATGGGTTTTAAAGAACTGCGCGACAGCCGACATCTCACGCCGCCGGAGCTGCATGGGTTCGAAGCGGAAGGCGCCGCGGCCATCGTTAAAGACCGGGTCATCACCCATCCGGAAACGATCGCCACTGCCATTCGCATCGGCAACCCGGCCAGCTGGAAACTCGCCGTTGCCGCCGAAAAAGAATCCCACGGCGAAATCGACGAAGTGACGGATGCCCAGATTATCAATGCCTATAAACTGATTGCCCGGACGGAGGGCGTGTTTGCCGAACCGGCATCATGCGCATCGATTGCCGGTCTAATCAAGCATATCGAAGCAGGAAAAATTAAAAAAGGTGCGCGTGTTGTCTGTATTCTGACCGGAAACGGCCTGAAAGATCCGACGACAGCCATGGATATGCTGACCATCAAGCCAACCGTCATCGGAGCCGATAAAACGGCCGTTGTCGACCACTTCCGGCAGGTGCAATGATGAGCGGAACAGAAACTTTTCAAATCAAAGTCCCGGGCAGCACGTCGAACCTCGGACCGGGATTTGACTCAATCGGCATGGCAGTCGGCCGATACATGACACTGACCGCTTCTCGGGCGGATCATTGGTCGTTTTATTATCCCGACCAACCGAATTTTCATCCGGCGGTGGAAGACAATCTGATCTATCGAAGCGCCAAGCAGGCAGCCGGCGGGCGGGCCTTACTACCTTACTCGGTTTGCGTCCGCAGCAACATTCCGCTTGCCCGCGGGCTCGGAAGCAGCGGCGCCGCCATTGTCGCCGGCATTGAACTAGCAAATAGCTCACTGAATCTCGGTTTAACAATAGAAGAAAAGGCCTGGCTTGCCTGTCGCTACGAGGGCCATCCTGACAACGTCACCCCATCGCTTTACGGCGGTCTTGTCGTTTCCATGCAATCGCTCGAAGGCGTACACTCCGTGCGGCTGCCGGCGCCGGCCTTCGATTTTGTTACCGTCATTCCGAATTTCGAACTAAAAACAAGTGACGCGCGCAATGTGCTTCCCACTTCGCTTTCTTATCGCCGAGCGATTGAAGGCAGCAGCGTCGCTAACGTCATGATTTGCGCATTGCTGAGAGGAGACGGCGCACTGGCCGGAAAAATGATGGAAGCGGACCGTTATCATCAACCTTACCGTGCGAAATTAATTCCGGATTTCGCAACGATCGCACAGCTGGCCAAAGAAAACGGCGCATACGGCACTTTTCTCAGCGGCGCCGGACCGACTGTCATGTCGCTTGCGCCGAAGGGGGCCGGCGAACGGGCCGGCGGCGTGCTGCAGGATGCCTTCCCTGATTATGAAGTGGTTGTCCTCCGTCCTGAATCCGAAGGCGTCCGGACCGACCCGCTACCTGCTCAAGGAAACAATATCCGATAACCGGCAGTACATAAAAGCCCCGCTCTACGCTCAATCTAAGAGCAGAGAGGAGGCTTTTTTTATGAAAGTAAAAATCGGCTGGAATTTTATCTTCTTTTTCGCATTGCTGCTCGGCGGCCTCTACGTGATTTATCTCGTCATTCATTCACTGTAATTGCGTCAAATGGGGGCCGGATCTTCGGCCGAATGTTTCTCCTCACTGCCGAGATGCTTTTTTCTACGCACGACATTGGCATAAAGCGCATCGACAAGTGTCATCTGTGCGGCCCGCGCCACATACGACTCGGAGCGATAATCCGCCGGCAGAGAAACGGTGTGCAGCGAGACATCCATAAGATCGCTCAAAGAAGATTTCATGAAACCCGTCAGTCCGACTGTCGGGCAATGCCGTGCTTTCGCCGTTTTCGCCACCTGAAGCAGATGCTTGTCGGACGCCGAATAGGAAATAAAAACGGCCGTGTCTTGATCGGTCAACTGCGAGGCAGACAACATTTGAAATTCACCGTCGCTCGGAGCATAAGTCATAATGCCCGCCCGGACAAACTTACGGTGCGCTTCTTGAGCAATCGTCACCGAACCGCTGCTGCCGAAGAAGGCAACGCGTTCGGCGCGGCTGAGCAGCTCGACCGCCCGGTTAAACTGATCGGCATTTAAAATCTGGAACGTGTTTTCCAATGTGCGGATGTTATCCTGAAAAACTCGTTGAGCGAGTTGCATGACCTCGTCGTTTTGAAAGCGGCTTTCATCCATCGGGGCATGGCGACTTTTTGCCAAATCGGCCGCCAATACAATCTTCATTTCTTGAAAACCTTTAAATTCAAGACGTCTGCAAAAACGAAAAACAGTCGCATCGGCAACGTGAATACGTGCGGAGACTTGGTTAATACTGCTGTGAATCGTTTCCTCCGGACAATTTAAAATATAGTCGGCGATTTTTCTTTCTTTTTCGCTTAAATGCGGGTAGGCCGCCTGAATACGGATCATGCACTGATGTTCTGCCATGACTTCTCCCTCCCATTTCTTATATATTTATTGTACATCAAACGCTTACATTTGAAAATAATTTTCTGTAACCGTTTTCGAAAAAAGAGCGAAAATCAATCAGACGCCCGCCTGTCCGAACAAAAACTCACAACTGCTTCCGTTCGATTGTCACACATACATCAAGCAGCCAGATGAACAACTTGCGTAGAGCCTCCGGCGGGAAAGAACCGTTCGATGCGGACAGTGCTTTCCCGACCACTTTCCTTTCCCGATCGACATCACGTATGGCAAGTCGGCTTTTTTTCTTTGCCGTGCCGATGGCTTTTACCAGTTCCGCCCGTCTATCCAGCAAACGGACAAGCTCTTTATCGATATTGTCGATCTCTGCTCGCCACTCGTCAATATTTTGTTTGTTCACGCCGTTGCCCCCCAGTTATTTCTGCTCCAAAACCATACTTAATCCGCTGAAAAATGTCAAGTTACTATGACAAACCTTGAAATAAAATATGACATAGATGATACAAATGGGCTTTACAATTTAATTTTTTAACGATTATAATGAAATCAATCTACCGACAGGTAAAGTCGAAAAGCCGCTGAGGTGCCGGATAGAACCATGAAAGCTCGCCTTCCATACCGTCCCGCTCATGCGAGGCTACTTTATGTGACCTGATCGGAACAAATGACCATCATGGAGAGGTGTCGACTGTGTTTAAAGAAAATTTGACCGATCTGCGTGCTTACGATCCGGGCCCCCCAATAGCAGAAATCATGCGGTCATACGGACTGACCAAAATCGTCAAACTGGATTCCAATGAAAATGTCTACGGAGCCTCGCCGAAAGTCGCCGAAGCCATTGCAGGCGCCGCGCTGCTGCCGCATCTGTATCCCGACTGCCGGGATCTCGATCTCAGGAGCGACCTCTCGCGAAGGCTCGGGGTCCAGCAGAACCAATTCTTGTTCGGCACCGGCCTCGACGAAATCATCGTCCTGATTCTGTCTCTTATACACATCTCCGAGCCCACGAGACCCTAAGACATCTC